>USFL01000165.1 GCA_900553905.1 uncultured Eubacteriales bacterium
CGCCGTCAAGATCCACGGCAACAACGTCCTGCCCCTCCGAAACGAGGCTGGCAACGACCGATTGACCTATCTTTCCGCAGCCGACAACTACAATTTTCATATCTTTCTCTTACCTTCCGTTGTTAAAACTGCTCATCGTCTTTCTGACGTGCGAGCGATATGAGTATATCAGTCATCTTTTCCATTGATCTGACGGGAACGTATTCGTGTATTCCATGATAATTTGCGCCGCCGGTCGAAAGATTCGGGCAGGGAAGTCCCATTTCCGAAAGTCTTGCGCCGTCCGTGCCTCCGCGCACGGGAACTATTATCGGCTCAACGCCGTTTTCTTTCATTGCCGCTTCCGCACGTCTGATGATGTGCATGTGCGGAACGATATATTCTTTCATATTATAATAACTGTCTTTTATCTGCGCCGTCACCGTGCCCGCGCCGTAAACAAGATTCATATAATCGCAGAGGTCGGCAACGAATTTTTTGCGGTTCTCGAACTTTTCGCGGTCGTGGTCTCTGATTATCAGGCTGACAACGCAGGAACTTTCATCTCCCTTGATGTCGCAGACGTGATAAAAGCCCTCGTATTTTTCCGTGTGCGCGGGCGTTTCAGCCGCGGCAGGAGTCGCGGGCGCTTCGGTGAGGGCGACGCTCAGGCTGGAGGTGGCAGAAGGCGCGGGCGTGGCCGCCGAGGGGGACAGACGCACCTGGCCGCTCTCATACAAAACGGTCAGCGTAATGCGCCCGGCCATGCCGTCGGCGCTGAGGCCGTGCTGGTACTGGAACTGCTCCACGGCGCGGCGGGTCTGGTTGCCGTACACGCCGTCGATGTCGCCCTCGTAATAGCCGTACCGGGCCAACTCCTCCTGGAGCCGGCGCACCTCGTCGCCCCTGTCGCCCACCTGCAGCGTGCCGTATTCGGGGTTGGGGGTGATGTCGATGGTGGGCACGGGGGTGGGCTTGGGCGTGGCAGTGGGCGTGGAGGTAGGCGTGGGCGCCGCCTGCACATAGGGTGTAGGCGTGGGCTCGTCATAAGCGGGCACCGAGCCGGGGTCCGGCGCGTTCTGCACCGAGGCGACCACGACCATCGACATATACACCAGAATCGTTTTGAGCAGGTCCATTGCAGGTTCCTCCTTGGTCAGCCCGGTCAGACGGGCGCATCAAAGCGGGCACGGCGCGCCATGGTGAACACCACGCCCTTGAGCAGGCGGACGTCCTCGGCCAGGTTGGTCATCACGGCGTTGAGCTCGTCGGCGGTAAAAGCGCCATCCCTCGCGGCCAACACCGTGAGGCCTTCCAGCGTGCCCAGCATGCCCGCGTCGGCAAAGAAGCCGGCCGGAGCGGCGTTCAAGATCACAAAATCGAAGCGGCTTTTCGCGCTCTTGAGGAAGGAGCGGAACGCGGGCGTGGCGGCAATATCCGCCACAGCGCCCTCCGGGGGCAGGCCCTCGATGAAGGCCAGGTTTCGCTCCGGGGTTTTGACGATCACATCCAGCAGGGCTACCTGTCCAGCCAGGTATTCCGACAGGCAGGCCTGCGGCCGAACCCCCAGCAGCGCGGAGAGGCGCGCCTGGCCCGCGTCCATATTCACGGCCAGCACGCTGAAGCCCTGCCGCGCCAGCTCGCTGCACAAAAGCGCCGTGAGCACCGCCTGATCGCCGTCCCGGTCCATCCCGGCGATGACGGCGACGCTCTGCCCGCTGGCGCACAGGCCGTTGCGCAGCTTGAGCGCGAAGGCGCGCACGTTCTCCCTGATCAAACGGTCCATCCGGTCCAAAAGCATGCCGCCGCGCTGTTTTTTCCCATCTGCCATCAGCCTGCGGACCTCCCGGCGGCAGTCCCCCAGCGCGCCCATGCGCGGCGCGGCGAGGCAGCGGGCCTCCGGGTCGTTCACGTGCAGGGGACGGCGGTCCGAGCCCAGCAGGCATCCGGCCAGCGAGCCCACGGCAAAGGCGGCCAGCAGCGTCCAGACCACCTTCATGGGGCGGTCGGGCCCGCAGGGCATGGAGGGGATCTCCGCCGGGGCGACCTCGTGCGCCTCCGCGGCGCCCAGCTCGTCCTGCACGCAGGCGACCAGCTCGCGCCCGATGGCGTCGGCCAGCCCTGCCGTAGATGCCGGGTCCGGCCCGATGGCCACGACCTCCAGCATGTGGGTGCCGTCGATGCCGCGCACGCCCGCGCGGGTCTGGCCGTCGCTGGCGGCACGGGACAACACCGCCTGACGGAATCCGTCGGTCCGTGTGAGGGCATGGCAGTCGCGCGCGAGCATCCGCGCCGCTTCCAGCGGGGCCTTCTGCGAGGCGGCCGCCTCCGGCGCGGCGTAGAACGTATAGACCGCCTGATAGCGGTCAGCCTCATACGCCCACGTATAAGCCGCCATCAGGCAGCCCGACGCGAGGCACAAAAGCAGCGTCCACGGCAGGAAATGCCGCCATTTCAGCAGGGCTTTGCGCACGGCCTCCACCCCTTTTACGTCCAAATTCCACCTTCCTTAGCATAGCACACCGCCGCCGCCTTGGCAAGCAAAAGCATTGACAAAGCGGTAAAACGCGCTAAGATGAAAGGGCATTTTTCTGCCGAGGGAGGCCATGCGCCATGATTCTGGGAGAACCCGCCTTTTCCGTCCAGCCGAGCCACCAGGCCCCGCGGGACGACAGCCCCTTTCTGTGCTTCGACGGAGGGCGCGTGCTCCTTGCCGATACGGACGGCGGCGCGCCCGCCATCCCCACCCTTGCGCAGGCGCGGCCCCTGCCGGACGGGACGGAGCCCTTCGAGCTGGCGCACACGGACCGCTTCGCCCTCTTCTGCCCGCACCCGTTCCAGGGCGGGCAGGTGCCGGAGCGCGCGGGGCTGCGCTACCATCCGCTGCACATCTTCCGCAGCCTGCCCTATGCCGAGGCGGGGCTGCTGGTGTCCTGCTGGCACCTGTGGACCTGGTACGGACGCAACCGCTTCTGCGGGCGCTGCGCCTATCCGCTCGTGCCGGACGCCTCGGAGCGCGCCCTGCGCTGCGAGCGCTGCGGGCTGGTCATCTACCCGGCCATCGCCCCGGCGGTGATCGTGGCCATCACCCGCGGAGACAGCATTCTGCTGGCGCGGAGCGTGCGCAGCGCCTTCCGCCATCACTCGCTGATCTCCGGCTATGTGGAGGTGGGCGAGACGCTGGAGCACGCCGTGCGCCGCGAGGTGATGGAGGAGGTCGGCCTGCGCCTGGGCCCCCTGCGCTACCTGGGCGATCAGCCCTGGGGCGTGAGCGGGTCGCAGATGTTCGCCTTTCAGGCCGAGGCGCTGGACGGGGACATCCGCCTGCAGGAAAGCGAGCTGTCCGAGGCCGGCTGGTTCCGCCGGGATGAGCTGGAGCCGCACGGGCACACGGTGAGCATCGCCCTGGAGCTGATCGAGCGCTTCCGCACGGGCGCGCTGTGACGGGCGTTGACATTTCAGCGGCAGCATGCTATGGTTTTGCCGGAATGCTGGAAAGGAAAGGCAGGCGTCGCCATGACGGGCGTGATGGACTACGGAATCGGCAACATCGGTTCCATCCTGAACATGATCAAAAAGGTGGGCGCAGAGGGCGTCCCGGTCCGGACCGCAGAGGAGCTGGGCCGCTGCGCCCGGCTGATTCTACCGGGCGTGGGCCGCTTTGACGCGGGCATGGCGCTGCTTGAGCAAAGCGGCATGCGCCGGGCGCTGGACCGCGCGGTAGCGGCGGGGGTGCCGCTTCTGGGCATCTGCCTGGGGATGCAGATGCTGGGCCGCCGCAGCGAGGAGGGACCGGGCGAGGGGCTGGGGTATCTGCCCTTCGACCTCAAGCGCTTCCGGCTGGACGATCAGCCGGAGCTCAAGGTGCCGCACATGGGCTGGGACCGCGTGACGGTGGAGCGGCCGGAGGACCCGCTGGTGGCGGGGCTGGAGGCGGAGCCGCGGTTCTACTTCGTGCACAGCTACCACGCCGTATGCGACGACCCCGCCGACGCGCTGATGACCTGCGACTACGGCTATCCCTTCCCCGCCGCCGTGCGCCGGGGCAACGTCTGGGGCACGCAGTTTCACCCTGAAAAAAGCCACCGCTTCGGCATGTGCCTGATTCGCAACTTCGTAAAGGAGGCTTAGGATGTATCACCGTCCGAGGCTGATTCCCTGCCTGCTCCTCTCCGACGGCGGGCTGGTCAAGACCGTCCGCTTCAAGGACCCCAACTATCTGGGCGACCCGATCAACGCCGTCAAAATTTTCAGCGAAAAATGCGTGGACGAGCTGTGTGTGCAGGACATCCAGGCCAGCCGCGAGGGGCGCGGGCCGGACTTCGACCTGCTGGAGGACATCGCCTCCGAGGCGTTCATGCCCCTGTCCTACGGCGGGGGCGTGACCACGGTGGAGCAGGCCGCCCGGCTGTTTCACATCGGATTTGAAAAGGTGATCCTCAACACCGCGCTCATCGACCGGCCGGAGCTGGTGCGCGAGCTGGCGGAGCGCTTCGGGTCGCAGAGCGTGGTGGCGTCCATCGACGTCAAGCTCGACCGCCTCCGGCGCTATCGCTGCGTGGTAGCCGGCGGCACGCGCGCCACGGGCGAGACGCCGCTTGCGCTGGCCCAGCGTGCGCAGG
>USFL01000166.1 GCA_900553905.1 uncultured Eubacteriales bacterium
CGCGATCCCCACGATTTCACCCCTGCGCACATAGAAGGACACATCGTTGACCTTGCCGTCCGCGCCGGAAAGGTTTTCGACCTCGAACACCTTTTCGCCGATGGGCACGTGCTCTTTCGGGAAGTTTTCCTCAAACGAGCGGCCCAGCATCTTTTCCACGATCTCGCGGGTCGTGGTCTTATCTGTGATGGGGGAGGTATCCACGATTTCGCCGTTGCGCATCACGGTGTAGCTTTCACAGATCTGGATGATCTCGTTGATGCGGTGGGAAATAAAAATAATGGCGATATTCTCCGTTTCCTGAAGGTGCTTGACCAGCCGGAAAAGCTCGGCGGTTTCCGTGTCGCTAAGCGGAGCGGTCGGCTCGTCAAGGATCAGGAAATTGCATTCGTTGGCTATGGCTCTGGCAATGAGGACCATCTGCTTTTGCGCAAGGGACAGGTCCTGCACCAGCGTACGCACGTTTACATTGATATTCAGCCGGTCCAGCACGGCCTTGGCCTGCGTGCGCAGCTTGGGCCAGTTGACGAGGGGATTGCTGCCGGCGCTCATGACCATATCGTTGAGCATGACGTTTTCGGCAACCGAAAGCGTGGGGACTAGCGCCATGTCCACCTCCTGGTAGACGATCTGAATTCCCAGCTTCTTGGCGGCCATGGTGGAGCGCAGCTCGACGGGCTTGCCGTTGAGGTACACTTCGCCTGTATAATCCGGATTCGCACCCGCAAGGACCTTCATCAGGGTGGACTTGCCCGCTCCGTTGGCGCCTACGAGCGCGTGAATCTCACCGGTGCTGACTTCAAAGTCTACATTGGTTAGCGCCTTTACACCGGGAAATTCGATGGATACCTTGCGGGTTCCAAGTGTTAGTTTGTCCATGGATTTCCCTCTTCTCTCATTCACTACAAGCGGTCGGGAGGCTTTCAGGGAAGAAGCGCCGGAGCAAATACTCCGACGCTTCTTTGTCAAGAAACATTGCTCGAATGGGTTATGAATTGCTGCGGAGGCTTACTTGTGCAGCAGGTCAGCGGGCATCCAGTCGGCCACGGACAGGTAGCTCAGGTTGCCGTAGGTCTCGCCGGCGATTTCGCCGAGATTCTCAACGGTGCTGTCTTCCTTGAGGGCGGAGGCCAGGATAGCGCTGCCAGGGATCTCAACCACGTCCACGCCGTACTCGCCGGTGGCGGGGTCATAGATCTTGTCGTACTCGCCGGCCAGCTCCAGCATGAGCAGGCGCATGGCGATCTCGCCGTTGAGGGTCCAGTCGGTGGTGCCGGCCGCATACCAGATGTCGGGGCGGGTCTGCATGTTGGTCACGTCCACCTGGTCGATATCCACGGACGCCATGGGCAGGGCCTCGCCGGCCTCACCGTTGAAGTTGGCGTTCTCGAAGATCGCGTTGTACACGCCCTGGCCATAGAGGTCGTAGTAGGCGATGACGCCGTCCACATCCTCGCGGTTGATGCTCTGCAGCTTGGCGGCGGTCACGCTGTTGGCGCTGTCAACGCTGTCCTGCAGGGGCTGGATCTCGTCCACGGTCACGATCTTGCCGGCGGCTTCATACTCCTGCCAGCCAACCTCGCGGCGGTCGAACGGGCTGTTGTAGTTGGGGCCGCGCCATACCTTGATCAGACGCACGCCCTCGCCGAACTTGGCGATCATCTCGTCCAGAAGAACGGTGACCAGGCTCTTGTCCTGCTGGAACAGCTGGGTCACGCCCTCGATCTTCTGATACTCGCCGTCGGTGTAGAACTGGGTGTCGAAGCACACCAGCTTGAGGTCGGGGTAGTTCTCGGTCAGCTCCTTGAGGAACACATAGGAGCCGTCCTGGTTGCCGTGGCTGACGAGCAGTCCGTCATAGCCGGCGGCGGCACAGGTGTTGATGGTGTCCATCCAGCGGTTGAAGTCACCGTCGCAGAAGTAGAAGTCGAATTCCACATCCAGCGCGGCGCACAGGTCGGCGCAGGAATCCTTCCACATCTGGAAGATGGTGGCGGAGGGCAGCAGCATGATATACGCTACCTTCTTGCCGGCGACGGGATTGGCCGTTTCAGCGGTGGCGACGGTCAGCATGGACAGCGCCAGCATGAGAGCCAGAACCAGAGCTACGATCTTTTTCATGGTAAACCTCCTATTCACTTTTGGACGGATACGGTAAACTTCCGCCCTTTGCTGACATCAGTATAGAGCCATTCAGGTGAAAAGTCAAGCGGTGTTTTAGAATATTTTTTAGAATCGTTTATTTTAATTGTTTAGTTGGGGCAATCCTGTGAAAAATCCGTGTATATGTGATAAATGTTAGACATAAATTCACAAAAACACTTTGTTTAGTGTTTATGCCGAAGCGGCAAGTTTTTTTGAAACAAGTGTTGACAATGATAAACGCTGCATCTATAATAAGTGCGTAGCGGCATGCGGCCGTATGCGTATAAACAGGCGCTAAACGGCCGCGCATCATCAATGTGCGGATCGAAAAAAGGAAAAGCAGGTGAATGAAGATGCAAGGCATCCATCGCTATCCAACGGATGACGAGGCGAAAAAGCTGATTGTGGATATCGGACGCCGGATGTATCAGAAGAATTTTGTGGCCGCCAACGACGGCAATATCAGCTGCAAGGTGGACGACGACATCATCTGGACCACGCCCACGGGCGTGTCCAAGGGCTTCATGACCGAGGACATGATGGTCAAGATGCGTCTGGACGGCACGGTGCTGTCCCAGGGAGAGCGCGGCCCGTCCAGCGAGGTCAAGATGCACCTTCGTATCTATAATGAAAACCCGGAGGCCCGCGGCGTGTGCCATGCGCATCCGCCCATCAGCACCTCCTTTGCCATCGCGGGCATCGGCCTGGACAAGGCCATCTATCCCGAGGCGCTGGTCAATCTGGGCACCGTGCCCTGCGTGCACTACGAGGCGCCCGGCTCCCAGGGCATCCCGGACAGCATCGCGCCCTACTGCCGCGACTACAACGCCCTGCTTCTGGCCAACCACGGCGCGGTGGCATGGGGCGGCTCGCTGATGGAGGCGTGGTACCGTCTGGAGTCCACCGAGCACTATGCCATGGTCATCATGTACACGGGCAACATCATCGGCAAGGCCAACGTGCTCAGCTGCGAGCAGGTGGGCGAGCTGATCGAGATCCGCAAGAAGATGGGCATTACCAGCGGCGGCATCCCGCCGTGCACGGCGCGCGCCACCAACACCGTCGATGTGGTGGCGGGCCACAGCCCCGTGGCGGACAACCCGCCGGCCCTCAAGACCTACGGCCAGAGCAACTCGCCCTGCGGCTGCGCGGGCGGCGGCGGCGCGGCGGACGAGGCCGAATTGCAGGCCATTACCCGCGCGGTGCTGGAGCGGCTGAAGAATCTGAAATAACCGGCATTTTCAAATCATCTGATTAAATAAGAGGAGGCGGACGGATGAGAGCGATTGTGATCGGCGGCGTGGCGGCCGGTATGTCCGCCGCCTCCAAGCTGCGGCGCGTTCTGCCCGACGCGCAGATCGCCGTCTACGAGCGCGGCGGCTACCTCTCGTATGGCGCATGCGGGCTGCCGTATTATATCGGCGGCTTCAACGACGACCCCGGCAGGCTCATTGCCCGCACGCGCGAGCAGTACGCCAAGATGGGCATTGACACATTCCTCCACCATGAGGTGCTTTCCGTGGACCCGGCGTCAAGGCGTGTGCGCGTGAAGGACCATGCCACGGGACGCGAATTTGAGGACGGCTACGACGTGCTGATGATCGCCGTGGGCTGCAACAGCGTGGCCCCCAAAGTGCCCGGCGCGGACCTGCCGTCGGTGTTCTACCTCAAGACCATGGAGGACGGGCTGCTGCTGCGGGAGATTGCCCGCCTCAAGGACGTGCGCCATGTGGCGGTGGTGGGCGGCGGCTACATCGGCGTGGAGATGGCCGAGGCGCTTTTGCACCTGGGCAAGACCGTCACGATCATCGAGGCGGGGGAGCGGCTGCTCACCCCGTTTGAGCCGGAGTTTTCCGAGCTGGCCGCGCAGGAGCTGGAGAAAAACGGCGTGCGCGTGCTGGTGGGTCACCGCGTGGAGGCGATCAGCGAGCAGGGCGACCGGCGCGTGGTGCGCGCGGGCGGAGAGGACATCCCCTGCGACCTGGTGGTGATGGCCGTGGGCGTGGTGCCGGCGACGGGCTTCCTGCGCGGCACAGGTATCCGCATGGCCAAAAACGGCGCGATTCTGGTGGATCGGGAGATGCGTACCTCGCTGGAAAACGTGTATGCCGCGGGCGACTGTGCCGTGGTCTACCACCGGCTGATGGAGGAGGACTACTTCATCCCGCTGGGCACGGTGGCCAACAAGTGCGGCCGCATCGCGGGCGGCAACATGGCCGGGGCGCATGACAAGTTTGTGGGCGCCCTGGGAACCGCCGCCATCAAGGTGTGCGGCCTGGAGATGGGCCGCACCGGCATGAGCGAAAGCGACGCCAAACGCCTGGGCGTCGCATACCGCACCAAGCTCGTCACTGCGCAGGACCATCCTTCCTATTATCCGGACCCGGCCAAGCTGGTGATCAAGCTGATCTATGAGGCGCGCACCCGGCGGCTGCTGGGGGCGTGCGTGGCGG
>USFL01000167.1 GCA_900553905.1 uncultured Eubacteriales bacterium
AGAGGCAGTTTTCCCTGCCAGCCTCGGCGCGCATCTGGCGCACGGCTTCCAGAAAGGGCAGGCTTTCGATGTCGCCCACCGTGCCGCCGATTTCGGTGATGATCACATCCGGCGGGTTGTCGCCGCGGGCCACGGCCAGGATGTTGCGCTTGATCTCATTGGTGATATGCGGGATGACCTGAATCGTCGCGCCCAGGTATTCGCCCCGGCGCTCCCGGTCGATGACCGTCTTGAACACGCGGCCGCTGGTCACGTTGCTGGCCTGGGTGAGGTTTTCGTCGATGAAGCGCTCATAGTGTCCCAGGTCCAGGTCGGTTTCCGCGCCGTCGTCGGTCACAAACACCTCGCCGTGCTGATAGGGATTCATGGTTCCGGGGTCAACGTTGATGTAGGGGTCGAACTTCTGGATACACACCCGCAGGCCGCGGCATTTCAGCAGCCGGCCCAAGGACGCCGCCGTGATGCCCTTGCCCAGCGAGGAAACAACGCCGCCGGTTACAAAGATGAACTTGGGATCCATGATACCCCACCTTTCCACTTTTCCAATCCGGATGAATTACTTGTGGTAAAGATTATGGCTCTGATACTTGGGATCGCAGGTCAGGTTGACCTTCAGCCGCCGGAAGATGCCGTCGTCCACCTGCGGCAGGATGACCGTGGAATGCGCCTCAAGCCCCTCCAGCAGCGGAAGCTGGCGCATGGCCAACGCAGCCTTGGGGTCCGTGGCGGCGCAGATGGACAGCGCCACCAGCACCTCGTCGCTGTGCAGGCGCGGGTTGCGGTTGCCCAGGTAGTCGCATTTGAGGGTCTGGATGGGCTCGATGACGGTGGGCGAAATCAGCTGATCCTTTTTTTCAATGCCGCCCAGGACCTTGAGCGCGTTGAGAATCAACGCCGCAGAGGGGCCCAGCAGGTTGGTGGTCTTGCCGGTGACGATGCGCCCGTCCGCCAGCTGAATGGCCAAAGCGGGCGCTTCGGTCTCCTCCTCGCGCTTGCGGGCCGCGGCGATCACGGGCCGCTGTTCCGGCCCCAGGCCCGTTTTCTGCACGATCATCTTCAGCCGGTCCACCTCGGCCTGCTCGGTGCGCCCCTGCACCTGCCCGCAGCGCGCTGTGAAATACCGACGGATGATCTCCTGCCGGGCGGCCTCACGGCAAGCCTCGTCGTCGGTGATGCAGTTCTTGATCATGTTGACGCCCATATCCGTAGGCGACTTATAGGGCGATTCCCCATAGATGCGCTCGAACATGGCGCGGAGAACGGGAAAGATTTCGATATCCCGGTTGTAGTTGACGGTGGTTTCCCCATAGGCCTCCAGATGGAAGGGGTCGATCATGTTCACGTCGTCCAGGTCGGCCGTCGCGGCCTCGTAGGCGATGTTGACCGGGTGGTTAAGCGGCAGGTTCCAGATGGGGAAGGTTTCAAACTTGGCATAGCCCGCCTTCACCCCGCGCTGATGCTCCTGATACAGCTGGCTCAGGCACACGGCCATCTTGCCGCTGCCCGGCCCAGGCGCGGTGACCAGCACCAGCGGACGGGTGGTTTCGACGTATTCGTTGCGGCCAAAACCGCGGTCGCTGATGATCTGCTCCACGTCGTAGGGATAGCCCTCGATGGGAAAATGGCGGAACACACGCACGCCCAGGCTTTCCAGGCGGTTTTTGAACAACACGGCGGAATGCTGGTCGCGCCAGCGGGTCAAAACCACGCTGCCCACATACATGCCGATCTCGCGGAAGGCGTCGATCAGGCGCAGCACGTCCGCGTCATAGGAAATGCCAAGATCACCACGGACTTTGCTTTTTTCGATATCGTCGGCATTGATGGCCACCACCAGCTCCGCCTGATCCTTCAGGTTGAGCAGCATGGACACCTTGCTGTCCGGCTTGAAGCCCGGCAGCACGCGCGATGCGTGAAAATCGTCGAACAGCTTTCCGCCCAGTTCCAGATACAGCTTTCCCCCAAACACGGCGATGCGGCTGCGAATATGCTCCGATTGCATCCGCGTGTAGAGATCATGATCGAACCCCGTGCGCATGACGGCCCCCTCCTTAGAACATCAACCGGATTATCATACCATTTCCCCCTTGCCGAAACAAGGGGAAGCGGAAAAGAAAATCTTCGAAAATGCAAGCGCCGCATACTGAAAATCGCCGCGGCAGACAGGCCGCGGCGAAAGATGGATCGTCTGGGAATTACCTCTCCAGCGAGGCATAGGCGCGGCTGCCCATCTGGATCAAGCAGGCGGCAGCGCCCAAAATTCCCACCAGTAGAAACAACAGGGCTATCCCGCTGCCCGCGCCGGAGCCGACCAGCAGCGCAAGCGCCTTTGCGCTCGGACCGCCCGAGCGCATGAACGGCTCGGCCAGATGGTCGCTAAGCAGACCGCCCACCAGATATCCCAGCGGGATGGAGCAGAATTGCAGCGAGCCCTGTGCCGCAAACACGCGCCCCTGCCGCTCCATGGGCACGCTGGAGCGCAGCAGCGTGGTCAGGTTTGCGTTCAGCAGCGGCAGGGGCAAGTTGCCCGCCAGCGCCGCAAAGGCCCAGATTTCCACCCCGCGTCCCAGCGCCCACAGGCAGTCGCACAGGAGAAAGGAAAGGCCGCAGCTAAGGAACACCAGCCGAAGCGGCTTTCGCGGCCTGGGCAGCGCCGTGGCCAGGACGCTGCCGATCAGTGTTCCCACCCCGATGCAGGAGGATACCGTACCCACCGCCAGCTCATCGCCGCCGGTGCGCGCCAGAATCATGGCGGGCATCAGGCCATTTCCGCTCATGGAGGCCAGGAGATTGACGAAGGTGAAAAACAGAATCAGTCTGAGCAGCGCCGGACGTTTCCGCCGGAGGAAGCGCAGCCCGTCCATCGCACCGCCGCGGGCCGTCTGCCCCGCCTGCGCGGTCCGGGGAATACGCACCAGCGCCAGCAGCATGCCCGCGCCCACGAGAAAGCTTGCAAGGTCAATGCAAAGCACCCACTTCAGCCCGCCAAAGGCCATGGCTGCCGCGGCCAGCGCAGGGCAGACCAGCGTGTTGGCCGCCGCGGAAAACGACTGCATGCCCGATGCCCGCGCGTAGTGCCTGGGCGGCACGATCTGCGACAGGGCAGCGTTGGATGCGGGAGACTGAAAGGCGTTGGTCATGCCTACCAGCAGGTTCATGGCATACAGATGCCACAGCTGTAGCATGCCCGCCCGCATCACCACAAGCAGCGCAAGCGTGCCCAGGGCGGCCGTCAGATCGCTCAAAAACATCACCGCCTTGCGGCTGACGCGGTCTGCTACGGACCCGCCCAGAAAGGTAAAGAGCATTTCCGGAAGATAGCTGCACAGCGCCAGAACCGCCACGCTCGTGACCGTCTGCGCCCTTTCATACGACCACAGCACCAGCGCAAACGCCGTCATGCGGCTGCCCAGTTGGGATATTGATTGTCCAAACCACAGGAAGAAGAAGTCCTTCCATTCCGAATACCAGTGTTTCATGGGAACCCGCTCCTTTTTGTTCAATGAAATACAAAAGGCGCAGGGCTCCACGGGGACAGGTCGGTTCAGTCCAAATGCTTCGCGCGCGCGTCCCCTGCCCTGCGCGAAGCGGCGTCAATGCAAAGAGGCAGCCTCATCCGGCCCCTCCCCCTTTCATGGCCATGTCTCTCAAAGAATCAGCATAGCGTCCCCAAAGGAAAAGAAACGATAGCGCTCCTCCACCGCCTCACGGTAGACACGCAGCGCCTCCTCCCGCCCCATCAGGGCGGAAATGAGCATCAAAAGCGTGCTCTGCGGCAGGTGGAAGTTGGTAATCAGCGCGTCCGTCGCATGGAAGGTATAGCCGGGCATGATGAAGATGCCCGTATCCCCGCTTTGAGCGCGGATGATTCCATCCTCGCCGGTGACGGTTTCCAGCGTGCGCACGCTGGTGGTGCCTACGCATACGCAGCGGCCGCCCGCCGCGCGCGCCGCGTTGATACGCGCCGCCGCTTCCGGCGGCACCTCATAGTGCTCCACATGCATGTGATGCTGGCTGAGGTCCTCCGTTTTCACGGGACGGAAGGTGCCCAGCCCCACATGCAGCACGATCGGCACCACATCCACGCCCATCCTGCGCACACGTTCCAGAAGCTCCGGCGTGAAATGCAGGCCCGCCGTAGGCGCGGCAGCGCTGCCCTCCTCGCGGGCGTACACGGTCTGATAGCGGGTCTTGTCCATCAGCTTTTCATGGATATAGGGCGGAAGCGGCATCTGACCAAGCTGGTCCAGAATCTCCTCGAACACGCCCTGATAGTGGAAGCGCACCTTGCGTCCGCCGTCCTCGGCGTTGTCGATGATCTCCGCGCGGAGCAGCCCATCGCCAAAGACGCACATCGTGCCGGGGCGAAGCCTGCGGCCCGGCCGCACCAGCGCCTCCCACACGTCGCGCTCCAAGCGTTTGAGCAAAAGCAGCTCGACGGGCACGCCGGTGTCCTCCTTCTGGCCCAGCAGGCGCGCGGGAATCACCTTGGTTTCGTTGATGACCAGCGCATCGCCTGCGCGCAGGAACTGCGGCAGGTCATAAAAGTGAAGATGCCTAACGCTGCGGTCCGCACGGTCGTACACCAGCAGGC
>USFL01000168.1 GCA_900553905.1 uncultured Eubacteriales bacterium
CAGCAGCCACGACGAATTTCAGATCATTTCCCAGGCGTACAACAGCATGCTCAAAAGCATGCGCGAGCTGATCCGCCGCAGCGTGGACCTGGGGCATGAAACCGCCGTTTCCAAGATCAAGCAGCTGGAAAGCCAGTTTCATCCGCATTTCCTGTTCAATACGCTGGAAAACATCCGCTTCATGATCCGCATCGACCCCAAGGCTGCCGACAAGGCCATGGTGGCGCTTTCCAGCCTGCTGCGCTACAGCATTCAAAGCGGCGGGATGATGATTCCCCTGTGCGAGGATCTCAACTACATCCGCAGCTACATGCGCATTCTGGAGATGCGCTTCGGCGACCGCCTCAGCTACCGCATCGACGTGCCCGCCGAGTTGGAGGATTTTCCCGTACCCAAGCTGATTGTGCAGCCCATCATCGAAAACGCCGCCGTCTACGGTATGAAGCGGAGCGATCATCTGTTCATCAGCCTGTCCGCCTGTTTGGACGGAAGCAGCGTAGTGCTGCGCGTAACCGATAACGGGCCGGGCATCGAGCCTGAAATGCTCCGCCAGCTGAAGGCGTGCCTGACCGACGTCCACGCCGAACGCGGCGACCACTTCGGCATCATGAACGTGCATGAGCGCATCCGGCTGATCTATGGCGACCAGTATGGCATTTCCATCGAGTCGCAGGTGGGGAAGGGCACGACGGTCCTGCTCCACTTTCCCAGGGACGGCGCAAGGAAAGGGGACCTGTTGTGATTCTGCGTGTGTTCATCGTCGAGGATGAAGAGATGATCCGCAAGGGCCTGGTGCACACCGTCAACTGGAGCGACATGGGCTGCCTGGTGGTGGGCAGCGCGGCCGATGGCCGCAGCGGTTTGAGCGGCATTGTGCAAAAGCGGCCGGATGTGGTCATCACCGATATCCGCATGCCGGAGATGGACGGGCTGGAAATGCTGGAACGCGCCCTGTCGGCGTATTCCTTCCGCATCATCCTGCTGACGAGCTACGCGGATTTCGACTATGCGCGCCGCGCCATCGCCCTTCGGGCGTGCGACTACCTGCTCAAGCCCCTGGATGAGGACAAGCTGGCCTCCCTCATGAGCCGCATACACTCCGAGGAGGAAACCGCCAAGCAGGTGCGCCGCCTGATGCCGCTGCTCAACGGCACCTGCAAATCGGCCTCGCTGATGATGGAAGAGATCCGCGAGCAGGACGCATATGTGGACGTGGCCCTCAATCGGATCGTATCCCACAGCGAGCAGCGCCTGTGCATCGAGGGTCTGGCGGACGAGATGGGAATATCCGCCAGCTACCTCAGCCGCCGCTTCAAAGCGGTCACCGGCCAAACCTTTCTGGACACGCTCAACATGCAGCGCGTCCAGCAGGCGGTGGGGCTTTTGCACGAGGGCGCGCGCACATCCGAGGTGGCCGAAAAGACCGGTTTTACCGATTACAAGCACTTTTGTTCCGTTTTCAAACGCTGCACCGGCCTCACGCCGCGGGAATATCTGCGCGGGAGCGTCTCCCCTTCCGGCGCGGCGGCAGATGATATTCAGAAAGGATGATTTTCCATGACCAAAGCGCAGATTGCCTCCATGATCGACCATACGCTGCTCAAGGCCACGGCCACGCCGGAACAGATCGCCGCCCTGTGCGACACGGCCAAAGCGCTTCATACCGCGAGCGTGTGCGTCAATCCCTGCCATGTGGCGCTGGCGGCGCGGCTGCTCAAGGACAGCGGCGTGAAGGTATGCACGGTGATCGGCTTCCCTCTGGGCGCCAACACCACCGCCGTCAAGGCCTTTGAAACCAAGGACGCCATTGCCAACGGCGCGGACGAGGTGGACATGGTCATCAACATTGGCGCGCTCAAGAGCGGTGACCTGGGCCTGCTGGAAAGCGATATCCGCGGCGTGGTGGAGGCGGCCGCCGGCACGCTGGTGAAGGTCATCATCGAATGCTGCTACCTGACCGACGAGGAAAAGGCGCTCGCCTGCAAGGCCTGCGTCAACGCAGGGGCCGACTATGTCAAGACCAGCACGGGCTTTGGCACGGGCGGCGCGACCGTGGCGGACGTGCGCCTGATGAAGGCCTCCATTCCCGACACCATGAAGGTCAAGGCCGCCGGCGGCATGCACAGCTGGCAGGAGGCCCTGGACATGGTCGAGGCGGGCGCCAGCCGCCTGGGCACCAGCTCCACACTGGCCATCCTGGAGGGCGCGGACCAGTAAGCGTTCGTTTCCCGGCCCGGTTGGCGAAACTTCCGCGCCCGGACGGCATTGTCCGGGCGCTTTTTGTCGTGCGGCCGGGCTTGCAACGCAGCTCCGCTTTTGATATAATCAGGCGAGATGTGCAAAACCGTTTCATTGCAATAAGGAGGGCGCTCCATGAGATGCCAGTTCTGCGGTTATCTGGACAGCCGTGTGATTGATTCAAGGCCCACGGAGGAGGGCAGTTCCATCCGCCGTCGCCGCGAATGCCTGCGCTGCGGCAGGCGCTTCACCACCTACGAGAAGATCGAGACCTCGCCGCTCATGGTGGTGAAAAAGGACATGCGGCGCGAACCCTTCAACGCCGACAAAATCAAAAAGGGGCTTCTGCACGCATGTCAGAAGCGCCCGGTGAGCATGAAGGATATCGACGCCATCGTGGAAAAGGTGGAGAAGCAGGTCTATTCCTCCGGCGAGGACGAGCTGTCCTCCCGCCGCATCGGCGAGGCCGTGATGGACGAGCTCAAGCTCCTCGACGAGGTGGCCTATGTGCGCTTCGCCTCGGTGTACCGCCAGTTTACCGACGTGAGCAGCTTCATGGACGAGCTCAACAAGCTGGTGCTGGAGGGCAAGGCCCGCGCCAAGGAAAGCAAGCCGCCCGAGGAATAAGGGCGTTATTCCCCGGCCAGCGCCAGCACATCCAGGTCGTTGGGCACATGCAGATCGCCGTCGTAGTAGGCGCGCCCTTCCTGCGTATAGAGGGCCTGCCGCTGCGCAAGGCGGCGGTCCTCCGTATGCCACAGCACCAGGTGGGGAATGCCCAGGCGCTGCGCCAGCTCGCAGGCGTCCTTGACGGTGGAGTGGTGCTTTTCGTAGGGCTTGAAGCGCTCGCGGTCGCCGTAGAGGCAAAACGCCTCGCAAAGCAGCCAGTCCGCGCCCTGCACATAGGCGGCGCAGGCGGGGTTGTAGGGCTCGTCGCCCAGGCAGCAGAGCTTGCCGCCGCCCGCCAGCGCCATGGTGAAGCCCAGCTGCTTCATCTTGGTGGAATGAATATCGAAGAACGTGACCTGCCGGCCCAGAATGGTTTCCGTCTGGCCGTCGGAAATGTCGCGGAAAAGGATGCGGTCGCCGATGCGGTCCGTCATCTTTTTTTGCAGCGTGATGCGCGCCATCTGGCACAGGCCCTCGCGCACGGAGGGGTCGCACCAGATGGTCAGTTCGCCCTCGTAGCGGCCCGCGTTCATGGCCGCCGCCGCCATGCGCACCACCCACACCGCGCCCAGCAGATGATCGCTGTGCGCATGGGTCAAAATCAGGTGGTGAATGTCTTTCAGTTCCACGCCCGCCTTTTCCAGCTGGCCGAGGATGCCGTTGCCGCCGCCCGCGTCGCACAGCAGGTAGCCCTCCGGCAGGTCCAGAAGAAAGCAGGTGTTGTAGCAGCGGGTCACGGCGGCGTTGCCCGTGCCCAGGACGGTCAGGCGGTCCATCTGAAAATCCTCCTCGTGTCACGTGATGCGCCCCCTGTGCGGGGCGGTTGTTTTTTCGGCCGGTTCTCTATCCCGGTTATTCCGCGCCTTGCAGATACCGCTCGCCCGTATCGGGCAGAAGCGCCACGATCAGCTTGCCCGCGTTTTCCTCGCGGCGCGCGAGGACCGTCGCCGCGTGCAGCGCCGCGCCGGAGGAGATGCCCGCGAGCACCCCGTCCAGGCGCACCAGCGCCCGCCGGGCCGCGAAGGCTTCCTCGTCCGTGACGGGAATCACCTCGTCGTAGACGGCGGTGTTGAGCGTGTCCGGCACGAAGCCCGCGCCGATGCCCTGCAGGCCGTGCGGGCCGGGCGCGCCGCCCTCCAGCACCGCGCTCTTTGCCGGCTCCACCGCCACGACGCGCACGGCGGGATTCTGCGCCTTCAAATACTCGGCCACGCCGGTCAGCGTGCCGCCGGTGCCCACGCCCGCCACGAAGATGTCCACCTTGCCGTCGGTATCCTCCCAGATTTCGGGGCCGGTGGTGCGGCGGTGCACGGCGGGGTTGGCCGGGTTGGAAAACTGGTCGGGGATCAGGCTGCCCGCGATCTGCTCATGCAGCTCCTGCGCCCTGGCGATGGCGCCCTTCATGCCCAGCGCGCCGTCGGTCAGCACCAGCTCCGCGCCATAGGCGCGAATCAGCGCGCGGCGTTCGGGGCTCATGCTGTCGGGCATCACGATCAGCGTGCGGTAGCCGCGCGCCGCCGCCACCCACGCCAGGCCGATGCCCGTGTTGCCGCTGGTGGGCTCGATGATGGTGCCGCCCGGTTTGAGCGCGCCGCTCGCCTCCGCCGCGTCCAGCATGGCGCAGGCGGTGCGGTCCTTGACGCTCCCGGCGGG
>USFL01000169.1 GCA_900553905.1 uncultured Eubacteriales bacterium
GTGGATAGCTCCGGCGATTTTTCCGTCATGGACGACCGGGTCATGACCGCCGGGGATGCCGAGGGACTGTGGCAGATCTTCTCCTTCGGGCCTGCGCTGGTCACGGGCGGGCAGGTATCCGTGAGCGAGGAGGACGAGGTGGCCCGCTCCATGACCAGCAATCCGCGCACGGCCATCGGGCAGGTCGGGCCGCTGCACTACGCCTTTGTGGTGACGGACGGGCGCACGGAGGAAAGCGCGGGCCTGTCCCTCATGCAGCTGGCGGACCTGATGCGGGAGATCGGCTGCGAGACGGCCTACAACCTGGACGGCGGCGGTTCGTCCACGATGGTGTTTCAGGGCGAGGTGGTCAACAACCCCACCACCAACGGCCGCACCATCACCGAGCGGGAGGTGAGCGACATTGTCTACATTGGCCTTTGAGCCCGCCACGCGAAGGCGCGTGCTGGGCTGTGCCCTCTGCGCGGCGGGCTGCGCCGCCGCGAGCGCCGTCTATCAGGCGTTTAGGCACGGCGTCACCTCGCGGGCGATGACATGGGCGTTTCTGGTGCCTCTGCTGGGCGGCGCTGCGCATCAGGGGGCGTGGGGTCTCACAAGCGGGCGCTCCGTCGCGCCCGCTCTGGCGCGCCCGTGGCAGAACCTGCTCTTTGCGGGCCTGGCCACGATGACGGCAGGGCTGTACTACCGGGGCATCGTGGACATCGCCGGCGTGGACGGCGGCTGGGAGGTCTGGTTCCTCGCGGGCGGCGGAGCGCTGACGCTGGCGGGCACGCTGGGCCTGTGGCGGATCAAACCGGAAGGGAGCTGTTGAAATGGGAAATCTCACCTATGTTTTTGAACGGGTAGAGCGCAAGTTTCTCCTTACGCCCGCCCAGTACGCGGGGCTGATGCGCACGCTTCCCGAATATATGCAGGCGGACCAGTACGGCGAAAGCACCATTTTAAGCCTTTATCTGGATACGGAGGACAGCCTGCTCATCCGCCGCAGCCTGGAAAAGCCCGTCTACAAGGAAAAGCTGCGCCTGCGCAGCTACGGCGTACCTCGCGAGATGGACAACGTCTTTCTGGAAGTGAAGAAAAAGGTGCGGGGCGTAGTGTACAAACGGCGCATCTGCCTGCCGCTGGCGCGGGCCATGGAATGCCTGGCGCAGGGAAGCGTTCCCGCAGCCGGCGGACAGATCGGCCGGGAGATCGCCTACATGCTGCGCCGCTACCGGCTGCGGCCCGCCGTGCTCCTGGCCTATGACCGCACCGCCTACGCGGAGCTGGAGCCCAGCCCGAACCGGCTGCGCATCACCATCGACCGCGACATCCGCAGCCGGCAGACGGATCTGGACCTGCGCCTGGGGGCGGCGGGAGAATCGCTGCTCGCGCCCGGCATGCGGCTGATGGAGATCAAGACCGCGCACGCCATCCCGCTGTGGCTGTGCGCCGCGCTGGACCAGAACGAGATCCGGCCCACGTCGTTTTCCAAGTACGGGCGCGTATACGAGGCGCACATGCGCGCGGGGCAGGCCCGCGCCATGCGTCCCGCCTTCGTGAAGGGAGGGGTTGCGGATGCTTTCTGCCATGTTTGACGTCAATCAGGGGCTGTCCATCGGCAGCATGCTGGTGCTGATGCTCTGCGCCGCCGCCTGCGGCCTGCTCATCGCTATCACCGCCATGCTTACGGGCCAGTGCAGCAGGGGATTTGCCGCCTCGCTGGTCACGCTGCCCGTGGTGGTGCAGGCCGTCATCCTCATGGTCAATGGAAACGTGGGCACGGGCGTGGCCGTGCTGGGCGCGTTCAGCCTCGTGCGCTTCCGCTCCGTGCCGGGCTCCTCGCGGGATATCACGCTCATCTTCCTGGCCATGGGAACCGGGCTGGCCACCAGCATGGCCTACACGGGTTACGCGCTGCTGCTCACGGCGGTGGTGTGCGCGCTGCTTCTGGCGCTGCATTTCATCCACCCCTTTTCCCAGCCGCTTCTGCTGCGCGTGACCATTCCCGAGGACCTGGATTACACCGGCGTATTCGACGACCTGTTCGCCGCGCATACGCGCCGCTGGCGGCTGGAGGGGGTCAAGACCACCGGCATGGGCAGCCTGTTTGAGCTGCGCTATACGGTCGTGCTCAAGGACCCCAAACAGGAAAAGGCCTTCCTGGATGAGCTGCGCTGTCGCAACGGGAACCTCACCCTTTCCCTCACCCGCAACGCGCCCATCCATGAAGAACTGTAACAAGGAGGCTCTCCCATGAAGCGTTTCTTCTCTGTTCTGTGCGCGCTTCTTCTGTGCCTGCCCGCGCTTTCCGCCACCTCGGCCGAGACGGCGGACGATCTGTTCAGCAGCAAGGACCTGACCCTCGCTGACCCCTCCGAGGCCGTTGACATCGTCCTGACCGAAGGCGGCGTAGACATCACCGAGCCGGGCGTCTACCGCCTGAGCGGCCAGGTAGCGGACGGCAGCATCCGCGTGGCTCCGGCCACGGAGGGCGATGTGTGGCTCCTGCTGGACGGCGTGAGCGTTCACAACGAGGACGGGGCGGCGCTGACCTCCGACGGCTGCGACAAGCTGATTCTGACCCTGGCGGAAGGGAGCGTCAATTCCCTCACCCAGGGCTCGGCCACACCTGACGAAGAGGACAACGACGCGGCCATCTATGTCCGCGACGATCTGACCATCAACGGAACCGGCGCGCTTACCATCGAAAGCGCCTATCTGGACGGGATCAACTGCCGCGATTCGCTGCGCATCGTGAGCGGGGAGATCACCGTAAACGCCGTGGATGACGGCCTCGTCGGCAAGGACGAGGTCACCATCGGCGGCGGGACCATCACCATCACCGCCCAGACCGGCGACGGCATCAAGGCCACCAACGCCGAGGATGCGGACCGCGGCTTTGTAACCATCGCGGACGGTTCGCTCACCATCACCACCGGCGAGGGCAGCGCGTCCGTCAGCCAGACGGCCTCCGACGGCTGGGGCAGCCGGGGCGGCTGGGAGCAGGAGGCCGAGGAAGACACGCCCAGCCAGAAGGGCGTGAAGGCCGAAACCACGCTGACCATCTCAGGCGGCACGCTCTCCATCGACAGCGTGGACGACGCGCTGCACGCCGTGGACGTGGCCCTTTCCGGCGGCGAGATGACCCTTGCTACCGGCGACGACGGCGTGCACGCTGACAACACGCTGGTCGTCTCCGGCGGGACCATCACCTTGACCCGCTCCTACGAGGGCCTGGAGGGTGCCGATGTAACCCTCTCCGGTGGAGAGATCTCCGTCACCGCCAGCGATGACGGCATCAACGGAGCCGGAGGCGATGACGCCACCTCCACGGACGAAGGCGTATTCGGCGCGTCGGGCCGTTTCGGCCGCGACCGGTTCGCCTCCTCCACGGGAACCATCCTCATCACCGGCGGCGTCATCTCTGTCACCGCCTCCGGCGACGGCGTGGATGTCAACGGCGACCTGGAGATGACCGGCGGAGAATTATATGTCAACGGCCCTCAAAGCGGCGGCGACGGCGCGCTGGACTACGACGGCTCCTTCACCCTGACCGGAGGCACCGTGGTTGCCGTGGGCTCCGCCGGCATGGCGCAGGGCGTGAGCGACCCCGCCATCCCCGGCACGGCGATGAACGTCTCCGGCTCCGGCGTCCTCGAGGTGCTCGACAGCACGGGAAATGCGCTGGTCCACTTTGAGCCGCTCCGGGATTACAGCCATGTGGTTGTCTATTCCGACTGCTTTACCGACGGTGAAAGCTACACCCTGACGCTGGGTGGCGAGAGCCAGACCGTGCAGATGACCACCGATTCCACCGGCGGCATGGGCTTCGGCGGCGGCCGGGGCGGATTTGGCGGGGGCAGGGGAGACCGCGGAGAGCCCCCCAAAACGCCGCCCGAAGGCATAGCGCCCGAAGATGCGCCGGACGCGCCGCCTGACGGCGCGCCACCCGAAGATGCGCCGGACGCGCCGCCTGATGGCGCGCCACCCGAAGGCACGCCGGACGCGCCCGGAGATGGAAAGCTGTAGTTGTTCATGAATACCCGGCGGCGAAACATCCGCCGGGCTTTTTTGCTTGCCGCCGTTTTCCGCCGCTGCATGGAATTGACACCCCGCCGCAAAAGGCGTATGATAGAAGAAAGACAAACGATCGGGCGGCGCGCCAGGCGCCGCGGGAGGCGGCATGGCATATATTCTGCTCTATATCGCCCTGACATGGCTCGCGCTGATGCCGGCGCGCTTTCGCGCCATGGCAAAGGGGTATCGAAAGACTTCGCTTGCGCTCAAGGCCCTGCCCACGGCGCTGGCCGCGGCCTTTGCGGCGGCGGGCTGCTTCGCTGCCGGTGGGGATGACCTCTACGGCCTGATGATCTTCATCGGCCTGTGTATATGCACGCTGGCGGATATCGCGCTGGACGTGCGCTTTGAGGTGGGCGGCGCGCTGTTTTTCACGGGGCATGCGGTCTATGTGGCAGCGCTCAGCCAGTACCGGGTATTGAGCTGGTGGTGCCTGACGGTGTTTGTGATCGCGCTGGCAGGGCTGTGGTGCTTTGCGCT
>USFL01000170.1 GCA_900553905.1 uncultured Eubacteriales bacterium
GCACGGTCTTGCCGCTCAGGTCGTGGGCCTCCACGAAGGTTTCAATCAGCCGCGGAGCCTGTCCCCACCAGAGGGGGAAGGCGAGAACCACGGTGTCGTACTGCGCCATGTTCTCCACCGTCGCGGCCAGTGCGGGACGGCTGGCCTCGTCGTTCATCTCCCGGTTGGCGCGGCTGTCCGGGTCGTTGTAATCCAGGTCGGCGGCGGTGTAGGGCGTCTCCGGCTCGATGCGCAGCAGGTCGGCGTTGAGGTACGCCGCGGCGGCTTCCGCCAGCGGCCAGGTATTCCCCGTGGCGGAAAAGCAGGCCACCAGGACCGTGGAATCCGTGGGCGCAAAGACGGATGCCTGCTCCTGCGCGCAGGCGCAGGACAGGCCCGCCGTGAGGACAAGGACGAGGGCGAGCAGCTTTTTCATGGGGACGCCTCCTTACGGTTTGATTTGTTTGCATTCGTTCAGCCAGCGTTGGACGGCCTCCGGCCGCGCGCCGCTGCTCAGCCGCCTGCCGGGCAGCCAGCGGGTTTCGGGCGAGCAGCGCTTGCGCAGAATCTGCTCCGTATCCCCCAGGCCGCTGCCGCCGGAGGTGGCGAAGGGCACGACGGTTTTGCCGGAAAAATCGCAGGATTCCAGAAACGTTTCAATGATGCGCGGCGCCTGATACCACCAGATGGGAAACCCCACAAAGACGGTGTCATAGCGCGTCAGGTCCGGCGCGCCTCCGGCGATGGCCGGGCGGCAGGCCGGGTCCTTCATCTCCACGGAGGAACGGCTGGCGGGGTCGTGCCAGTTGAGGTCCGCGGCCGTATAGGGCTGCGCGGGCCGGAGCTCGCAAAGGTCGGCCCGGGCAGCCTGCGCGATGGTCCTGGCCAGGCGGGCGGTTTCGCCGCTGGCGGAAAAATAAACGACAAGCGGGTTGGACATGGGGATTCCTTCTTAATTAAGGATAGGTGCTGACGCCCGGCTCCAGCGCCCGGCGAATGATCCGGCGCGACGCCGCCTCCGCCGGCGTCCGGCTGCGCTGGCCGCGGGCCGCGTCGCCAAAGCCCATGCATCCCAGGCATACGCGGGATACGTCCGGAGCGGTGCTCCCGGGCTTTGCATACTGCATAACGGCTCCTTTCTACCGCTCCTGGGAGTTACGGGTTTGACCGCGCATTTTGTGGCGCAGGTAATCCAGCCGTTGCAGCTGCCTTTCCCGCAGATGGATTTCATCCAGCGCCGCGCTCCGGCGGCGTTCCAGCATGCGCAGCCGCTCCGCGCGGGTGTCGGCCTGCGAAAGCGCCAGGCGCATGTAGCGCTCCGTCTCCTGCGCCGTGAAGCCCATGTCA
This sequence comes from uncultured Eubacteriales bacterium, assembly GCA_900553905.1. Lineage (GTDB taxonomy): Bacteria > Bacillota > Clostridia > Christensenellales > Aristaeellaceae > Limiplasma > Limiplasma pullistercoris. Next base: position 1,327 of record USFL01000170.1, read on the forward strand.
TGAAGCGCCATGATCGTGCTCAGGCGCTCCAGGTCCTGATCGCCGTACTGCCAGGCGTCCAGCGCCTGCCGGACCGCGCCGCAGAGGCCCCAGCCCTCGTATTCTTCGAGGATCTCCATGGGAATCTGATAGCGTCTGCTCGCTTCCTCTCTGGTCATGGCCGCGCCGTCGCCCCCCTGCATGCGGATCTGCTCTGCCGCGCGGGGTAAACGCAAAAAACGGATGCCCCGTGAGACATCCATATTGTAGCGCGGCTGTCGGCGATATGTCCAATACCTATTTTACATCATGAGAAATGCTTGAAAAACATTTCCTGGCGTGCACGATCAGGGCTTCGACCGCGGAGGAGGTCACCTGATGGCGTTTCCACACCAGCACCGAGCCCAGCTCAAGGGGCGGGGAGAGGGGAATGAAGCGCAGGCCCGGATAGGAGCAGTCCAGCCGGATGCACAGCGCGTCGCCGAAGCCGTTTTTAACCAGCATGGCCACGTTGTAAAGCAGGTTGTAGCGCACCGGGATATCCAGCCCATCCAGGCCGCCGCCGAACCAGTTGGCCAGCTCGTTCGCAATCAGTTCCCGGCCGGAGATCATCAGCGGCCTGCCGGCCAGGTTTTCCGGCCGCACGGACTTGAGGCCGCCCAGGGGCGAGTCCTCCCGCGTCAGCACGCCCCATTCCTCCTTCACCGGCATGCGGATAAACTCGTATTTGGAGATGTCCACCGGTTCGGGGAGCAGGCCCATGTCCAGCGTGCCGTTTTCCATGCGCTCCTTGATATGGTCGGCGTTGCCGCTATAGAATCGGTAGCGTATCCGGGGATAGCGCTGCCGGAAGGAGGAGAGCATCTCCGCCAGCGCCGACATGCTGCGCGTTTCCCCGCTGCCGATGGCCACCTCGCCGCAAAGCTCCGTCTCCCCGCGGGCCAGATCCTGCCGGGTGCGGTCCGCCAGCTCCACGATCTCCTGCGCCCGGCGGCGCAGCAGCAGGCCGTCCTGCGTCAGGATGATGCGATGATTGCTCCGCTCAAACAGCTTCACCCCCAGCTCTGCCTCCAGATCCTGAATCTGGCGCGACAGGGTGGGCTGGGTCACATGCAAAAGCTGCGCCGCGTGGGTGATGTTTTCCTCGCGGGCGATCATCAGAAAATACCTGAGCACGCGCAGTTCCATGGCATCCTTCCTCTCCGGGGCGCGTCGTATCCTGCGGACTTTGGCTACCGCCCGTTCAGCTGCGCCAGATTCTGCGCGAACTGCTCCTCGAAGAGCTTCTGCGCGTAGTCCATGGCAGCCTTCGGGGTGAGCGCGCCGCTGTAGGCGTTTTTGACCGCCATGCCGATGATGCTCATGAAGCGCCGCTCGTCAAAGGGCGCGGTGCACTCCGGGGGCATGCGGCGGCCCCTGGCGGCGCCGAAGCAGCTTTTCACCAGCTTGAGCCAGGGATAGTTGTTGATGATTTCGTAGTTGTCATAGGACTGCTTGCAGGGGGACACGCCGCCCAGCAGCGTGCAGGCGGAGGCCACGGGCTCGCTGGAGAGCCAGCGGATGAAGTCCAGCGCCTTTTCCGGCTGGCGGGAGAAGCGCGAGACGCCCAGCGCGCCGCCGCCGATGACGGGCCGTCCGCCCGGCACCATGGCGTAGCCGATGCTGTCCTGCACGCGCGAGCGGTGGCTGAGCAGGGGGGCGGCGAAGTTGTTATAGAGGATGGCCATGGCCACGTTGCCCTGGGCGAAGGTGGCGGCGGTATTGGTCCACCAGGTGCAGTACTGCGGGTCGGAGAAGCGCTTCATTTCGATGAGCTGTTCCAGGGCGCGCACGCCGGTGGCGCTGTTGAGGCGGATCTCGCCGTTGCTCTGGTAGAGGTTTTCCTGCAGGCCGAAGAGCCGGGAGAGGTATTCGCTTCCCGCTACGCCCGTGGAGCCGAAGGTGAGGGTGGCTCCGTAATCCACGGGGGATTCGGGGTTGATCGCCTTGGTGAAGAAGGCCGCCACGCGGTTGAAATCCTCGAAGGTCTGCGGCACGCCCAGCTCCTGATGGTGCATCTCCTGGTACATGCGGCGGTAGATGGCGCTGGTGAACAGGTCCCGCCGGTAGAAGAGCATCTGCGTGCTGGGGGTGTTGGGCACGGCGTACATCACGCCGTTGACGTAGGCGTACTGCTCGGCCGTTCCCGACAGGAAGCCGCCCAGCAGGCCGGCGATGGAGGGGTCGATCTCCTCCAGCGGGCGCAGGATGCGCTCGGCAAAGCAGCTCAGCCACGTCACATCCAGGCGCAGCACGTCGAAGATGGCGTCGTCGCGCAGGTTGTTGAAGGCTTCGTAGATTTCGTTGTAGGTGTAGATGGTGATGTTGATGGGAATCTGCGTCTGGCGGGTGTAGAGCCTGGCCATGTGCCGCAGGATGTAGGCGGTCGGGCTGTCCAGGGTCAGCACGTTGATGGGGGCGGGCGAGGGATGCGCCGCGCAGGGCGTAAGCCAGCTGCGGAAGCCGGCGTTGTCCATGACGCGGCTTTCCGGAGGCTGTTTTTTCTCGATCTGTCTAACCAGCATGCGGGCCGCCGTGTTGCCCAGCAGGCGGTAGTTAAGCTCATATTTGTGAAAATCCATCTCCGGCAGGGTGAAAATCGGGGAAACGGTATAGATGACGGGGCGCTCCTTTGCGTAAAAGGAAGTCAGCACGTCGCGTATCGTCTGGGCGAAGGTGAGGCTGGAGGCAAACACCGCGTCGGCCTGGGCCAGCCCGCCCGCCTCCAACACGTTTTGAAACCTGCGCCGCTCGTTGGTCTGCACGGCGGTCACCCGCACCGGCGTGCCTTCGAGGCGCTGCATAAATCCGCGGTAAAACGCCGCGGCGTGCGAAAGCCGGGGCGTGTCGGTGATCAGGCCCACGTGGCGGTAGCCTTTTTGCAGCGCCTTTTCGGCCATGTCCCGGCCGGCCCGTTCGTAGTCGAAGCCGATGTACGCCGCCTCAAAGCCGGGTCTGCGCTCCACGAACAGCAGCCGCATCTGCGGCCCCGCGCTTTCGACGGGGTTGTAGCCGCTCTGGTGCAGGCAGGCGGAAAACACGGCCATGCCCGCCACCATGTCGCTGCGGGCCTCCTGCAGGGCGGCTTCCTCCGCCTCCTGGCACACGGAGCGCGGCAGGTACTGGCGCACCCGGTAGCCGTGGCTTTCGGCATAGATCTTGAAGCTGTAATAGAAGTCCAGCTCG
>USFL01000171.1 GCA_900553905.1 uncultured Eubacteriales bacterium
CGGAAAAGGCCGCCGCAGGCGGACTTTTTCGACAAACTAAGCGGCGGGCCCGACAGGGACCCGCCGCTATGGTCAGTTTCCGCACTCCACGCTGATCTGGTTAAACAATCCCAGCACATCCTCCAGCTTGAGCGCCCGCTTTTCCTCCCCGCACTTGTCCAGCACGGCACGGCCCTCATGCAGCATGAGGATACGATCGCCGTATTCCAGGGCGTAGCGCAGGTTGTGGGTGACCATGAGCGTGGTCAGCCCCTTTTCGCGCACCAGCCGGCCGGTCAGCTGCATGATGACCTCGGCGGTCTTGGGGTCCAGGGCGGCGGTGTGCTCGTCCAGAATCAAAAATTCGATAGGCGTCAGCGTGCTCATCAGAAGCGCCAGTGCCTGCCTCTGCCCGCCGGAGAGCGAGCCGACGGGGATGTTGAGCTTGTCCTCCAGCCCCAGCCCCAAAGAGCTGAGCAGCTCCTTATAATAGGAAATGCGGCGGCGGTTGACGCCGGGGGTAATGTTATAAGGGCGGTTTTTGTTGTCGGCCATGGCCATGTTTTCAAGCAAGGTCATCGTGCCGCAGGTGCCCATGGCGGGGTTTTGATACACGCGGCCGATATTGCGGTAGCGCCTGTGCTCGCTCATTCTGGTAATCTCGCGGCCGCCCATGAAGATGCTGCCCTCGTCCACGGGGATGGAGCCGCAGACGAGGTTGAGCAGGCTGGTCTTGCCGCTGCCGTTGGAGCCGACGACGCTTACGAACTGGCCGTCCGGGATGGTAAGGCTGAAATGGCGGAACAGGCAGTTCTCATTGACCGTTCCAGGGGAATAGACCTTGCTGACGTCGCGAAGCTCAAGCATGGAATTTCACCTTCTTCCTGCGCACGTTGCCCAGCACGAGGATGATGAGGAACAACGCCGCCGTCACCAGTTTCAGATCCTGCGGCACCAGGCCCATCGACAGCGCCAGCGCCACGCAGGCCTTGTAGATGATGCTGCCCACAATGGCCGCGGTGGACGAGTTCACCTTCTGCCGGTTTTTGAAGATGTTGGTGCCGATGATGACCGCCGCCAGGCCAAAGACAATGGCGCCTGTGCCCATGGAGATTTCAAACACGCGGTTTTTCTGGGCCATCACCGCACCGGAGAGGGCCACCAGCGCGTTTGCGATGACGAGGCCCTCGATCTTGACCAGCCCGCCGTCACGCGCGAGGGTGGCGACCACGGCGGGGTTGTCGCCTTCGGCGCGCAAAAGGAAGCCCGCCTTGGTGTTCATGAACAGGTCCAGAAGCACCTTCACCACCAGCACGATCACCAGCACCACCAGCACCTTGGACCAGGGCGCGAGCGTCGCGGGCAGGCTGTCCACCAAAGCGTTGTCAAAAAGGGTGTCCATGTTGAAAAACGGCAGGTTGGCCCGGCCCGCGATGCGCAGGTTGATGGAATACAGTCCCGTCATGGTGATGATGCCGCTGAGCAGGTCGCGCACGCGGCATTTGACATGGATCAGGCCCGTGACCAGCCCTGCCGCCGCGCCGGCGAGCGTGGCCATCAGGAGCGTGAGCACGGGATGCATGCCGTTCACCGTCAGGATGGCGCTGACCGCCGCGCCCAGCGGGAAGGACGAATCCACCGTCAGGTCCGGGAAATCCAGGATGCGGTAGGTGATCAGCACGCCCAGCGCCAGAATGGCGTAGATCAGCCCCTCCTCCAAAATGCCGATGAAAATGCCCATGAAACCGGCCTCCGTTTCGCTTTGGTTCCTTTGCCCGCTCAAGCCGCCAAAGGCCCGCTCCCGGCGCGCGGGAGCGGGTGGCCAAGCCGGCGGGCCGCCGTGTTATTCGGCCGTCACGTCAATGCCGCGCGCCAGATCCGCTTCGGGAATCGTCACGCCCAGCGCTTCGGCCACGTCGGGGTTATAGCACATGTCTCCGCCCTCGCTGCTGACAAAGGGGATGTCCCCGGCAAAGGCGCCGTCCAGCACCTGCGCGGCCATGCGCCCGGTCTGCTGGCCCAGGGAGATATATTCGACGCCCTCGGAGGCGATGCAGCCGTTCTTGACCTGCTCGATCTCGCTGCCAAAGACAGGCTTGCCCAGCGCGTTGGCCTTGTCCAGCACCACGGCCAGATAGCTGACCACGGTGTTGTCGGTCAGGTTGGTCAGGCAGTCCACCTGGGGCAGGAGGGTGTCGCACGCCAGGGGGATGTCCGCGCCGGTGGAGATGCCCGACGTCACGATCTCAAAGCCGTAGTCGCCCGCCAGCTCCTGATAGAGCTTGAGCTGGCTCTCGGAATTGGTCTCGCTGGTGGTGTAGAGAATGCCGATCTTCTTGGCCTCCGGCAGGAAGGAGCGAATGAGCTTGAGCTGCGCCTCCACGGGCAGCACGTCGCAGGTGCCGGTCACGTTGTAGTCGCTCTTGCCTTCCTCATTGGCCAGCATGGCGGCCACGGGGTCGCTCACGGCGGTGTAGATGACGGGCTTGCCACTGTCCATGCAGGCGTTGAAGGCCGCCTGCGCCATGGGCGTGGCGATGGCGCACACCAGGTCGCACTCCTGGGCCATCTGCTGGGCGATCTGCTGGCACAGGCCCATGTCGGCCTGCGCGTTCTGGACGATGAAGTTCACGTTTTCGCCCTCCACATAACCCATCTCGGCCAGGCCCTGGATGAAACCCTCGCGGCAGTTGTCCAGGCTGGAGTGCTCGGCGAACTGCGCGATGCCGATCGTGTAGGTTTTGCCGGTCTCGGCAACGGCGAGCGCGGCGGTCAGGCACAGGGCCAAGGTCAGTACGATCGCGGTCAGCTTCTTCATCATGGTTCATCCATCCTTTCCTGATTGTGAGAGAAATGAAAAACGCCCCAAGCAACGTAGGTTGCTTGAGGCGGTTATTCCGCGGTGCCACTCAATTTCCCCGCCATGGGCGGGCTCATTCTTCACGTACCAACATACGCGCCGCCCGGATAACGGGTGCGGGTCCCGTCAGCGGCTACGGCCCAAACGGGCTTTCGCCGCCGCCCTCGGAAGTCCATTCGCCGCCCTGCCGCGCGCCGTGGTCTCACTCTTCACGGCTCCCTTTGCCGCGCCCTGTGGCGGGTACTCCTCTCCCTCAACGGTTTGATTGCGTGTATGATACGCCAGCCAAACCGCATTGTCAAGAGGTGCGCGGCATGTTTTTTGCATGTTTTTTTCGCATTTTGTCATCCCACGGTAAAAAACGACCTCTTAGCAAATTCTAATGCTGCTTTCAGCGTTTCCACAGCGGGTTTGCGCCTGTCTTTCTTTTCACCCTCCCCGTTTTATGGTATAATGCATTCCGTTAAAGCGCGCGGGGCTTTCGGGCCTTCGCGCTGCATAAAGGAGTATGCCAGATGAGCCATCGTAAACCCTCCGAAAAGCGCAAGGGCCTGGGCGCGGGTATCATCGCGTTCGGCGTGGTGTTCGCGCTGTTTTCTCTTCTGTTCCGTCCGCACACCATCGGGGCCTTCGCGCTGGCCACGGCGCTGAGCCTGTTTGCGGGCGCGGTCATCCGCGTGATGGCGCAGGGACTGGACGTAAGCCCCACCGTCAAAACCCCCGAAAGCCTGCAAAAGGTGCAGGGCAACACCGGCGACCCCGACGTGGACGCGCTGCTGGAAAAGGGGCGTGGCATGATCGCGGAGATCCGCGCGGAGAACGACCGCATCCCTGACTCCGCCCTCTCCGATCAGCTGGAGAAGCTGGAAAACCTGTGCGCCGAGGTCTTTCGGGCGGTGTACGACAAGCCCGCCAAGGCCCCGCAGATCCGCAAATTCATGGACTACTACCTGCCCACCACCCTGAAGATGGTCCGGGGCTTTCGCACGCTGGACGAGCGCGGCGTGACCGGCGCGCAGGCGCAGGACGCGCGCCGGCGCATCGGGGACGCGTTGGACGTGGTCATCCACGGCTGCCAGCGTCTGCTGGAAAACCTCTACCGCGACGACGTGCTGGACCTGACCACCGACATCGACGTGCTCGAGCAGATGCTAAAGCGCGACGGCCTGACCGAAAGCGACCTGGAGCGCGCCGCGGCGCAGGCACGCGAGGCCGCCCGCATCGACGCCGAGGCAAACCGCATCTCCCGCGAGCGTGCCGCGCGCGGCAATGTCTCCGCGCAGGGAGGTCAGGCCTCCGCCACGGCCACCCGCCCGAACGACCGCACCTGAGTCCTTTGCCAGACAGGAGGTTACGCATCATGACAGAGAATCAAAACCAGGCCCCCGCCCTCACCCTGGAACCCGCCATGACCCGCGACAAGGTGATGATGGAGGAAGCCGTCAAGCAGCTGGAAGCCGCTCCCGCGGCGGCGGTCGAAACCGCGACCGAGATGGACACCTCCATGCTCAGTGAGGCCGACCGCCGGGTCATCGAGGAATTCGCCGGGAAGATCGACCTGAACAACACCGACCACGTGCTGCTCTACGGGTCCGACGCGCAGAAAAAGATTGCCGATTTCAGCGACAGCGCGCTTGCCACCGTGCGCACCAACGACACCGGCGAAGTAG
>USFL01000172.1 GCA_900553905.1 uncultured Eubacteriales bacterium
TGATGACGTTCTCCTTCAGGCCGATGAGGTGGTCCACCTTGCCCTTGATGGCGGCGTCGGTGAGCACGCGGGTGGTCTCCTGGAAGGAGGCGGCGGAGAGGAAGCTCTCGGTGGCGAGGCTGGCCTTGGTGATGCCCAGCAGCACGCGCTTGGCGATGGCGGGGCGGCCGCCGGCCTCGATGGTCTGGCGGTTGGCCTCCTCAAAGCGGTAGATGTCCACGAGGGAGCCGGGCAGCAGCAGCGTATCGCCGCTGTCCTCGATGCGCACCTTGCGCAGCATCTGCTTGACGATGATCTCGATGTGCTTGTCGGAGATGTTGACGCCCTGCTGACGGTACACGCTCAAAACCTCGCGCAGCAGGTAATCCTGCACGGCCTTCACGCCCAGGATGCGCAGCAGGTCGTGGGGGTTGATGGAGCCTTCGATCAGCTCCGCGCCGGCCTCGACGTGCTGGCCGTCCTGCACCTTGAGGCGGCTGCCGTAGTTGATCTGGTAGACCTTGGTTTCGGAGGGATCGTCCTCGCTGGTGACGGTGACCTCGCGCTTCTTCTTGTTTTCGCCCAGGCTCACGCGGCCGCTGATCTCGGTGAGGATGGCGTCGCGCTTGGGCTTGCGGGCCTCGAAGAGCTCCTCGACGCGGGGAAGACCCTGCGTGATGTCCTCGCCGCTGGCGATGCCGCCGGTATGGAAGGTACGCATGGTCAGCTGCGTGCCGGGCTCGCCGATGGCCTGCGCGGCGATGATGCCGACGGCCTCGCCGACATCCACGGCGCCGCCGGTGGCGAGGTTGGCGCCGTAGCAGCGGGCGCACACGCCGGTTTCGTTGCGGCAGGTGAGGACGCTGCGCACCTGGGCCTTCTTGATGCCCGCGCGGACGATGGCCTTGGCCTGGTCGTTGGTGATGGTTTCGTTGAGGGCCACGATGATCTCGCCCGTCATGGGATCGACGATGTCTTCGGCGGCCACGCGGCCGAGCAGGCGGTCCTCCAGGCTCTCGATCACCTGGTTGCCGATGGTGATCTCCTGCACGGTGATGCCGCGCACCTTTTCGCCGCGGGCGGCGAAGCAGTCGGACTCGCGCACGATCACCTCCTGCGACACGTCCACCAGACGGCGGGTCAGGTAGCCCGAGTCGGCGGTACGAAGGGCGGTGTCGGCCAGGGACTTGCGGCTGCCGTGGGAGCTTAGGAAGAACTCCAGCACCTTGAGGCCCTCGCGGAAGTTCGCGCGGATGGGCAACTCAAGCGTCTTGCCGCTGGGGGAGGCCATCAGACCGCGCATGCCGGCCAGCTGGCTGACCTGCGCCGCGCTGCCGCGCGCGCCGGAATCGGTCATCATGCGGATGGGGTTGAACTTGTCAAGGCCGGGCAGAATCCGGCCGCGCAGGTTGGCGGTGGTGGCGTTCCAGATATCGACGACCTTCGAGTACCGCTCGTCCTCGGAGAGCATACCCATGCGGTACAGGCCGTTGATCTCGGCCACCTGATCGTCGGCCTCCTTGAGGATCTGGCCCTTTTCGGGCGGCACGATGATGTCGCTGACCGACACCGTGACCGCGCCGCGGGTGGAGTACTTGAAGCCGAGGTTCTTGATGTTGTCCAGCACCTGGGCGGTTTCGTGGATGCCGTGCTTGAGGTAGACCTCGTCTACGATCTTACCCAGCTCCTTCTTGCCCACCAGGCTGTCGATCTCCAGCGCAAACATCTCGTCCAGGCAGGTGCGGGGCTTGCGGCCGATGTCCTGCGGGATGACCTCGTTGAACAGCAGCAGGCCAAGCGTGCAGTCGATGATCTTGCGGCCCTTCTCGCCGCCGAACTCGCGTTCCAGGCGCACCTTGATGGGGGCCTGCAGGCTCAACTGGCCCAGCTGGTAGGCCATCATGGCCTCGTCGGGGCTGGAGAACACGCGGCCCGCGCCCTTGCCGTCGGGCCGGTCGATGGTCAGGTAGTAGCAGCCGATGACCATGTCCTGCGAAGGCGACATGACGGGCTTGCCGTCCTGGGGCTTCAAAATGTTGTTGTGCGCCAGCATGAGGAAGCGGGCCTCGGCCTGCGCCTCCATCGAAAGGGGCACGTGAATGGCCATCTGGTCGCCGTCGAAGTCGGCGTTGTAGGCGGTACACACCAGCGGGTGGAGCTTGAGCGCCTTGCCCTCCACCAGCATCGGCTCAAAGGCCTGAATGCCCAGGCGGTGCAGCGTAGGCGCGCGGTTGAGCAGCACCGGGTGCTCCTTGATGACCTCCTCGAGGATGTCCCACACCTCGGGACGGCCCTTTTCGACCATGCGCTTGGCGTTCTTGCCGTGGTGCGCCTTCTTGAGCGTCACCAGCCGCTCGATCACGAAGGGCTTGAACAGCTCGAGGGCCATTTCCTTGGGCAGGCCGCACTGGTAGAGCTTGAGCTCCGGGCCGACGACGATGACGGAGCGGCCGGAGTAGTCCACGCGCTTGCCCAGCAGGTTTTGCCGGAAGCGGCCCTGCTTGCCGCGCAGGAAGTCGGACAGGGATTTCAGCGCCCGGTTGCCGGGGCCGGTCACGGGGCGGCCGCGGCGGCCGTTGTCGATGAGCGCGTCCACGGCCTCCTGCAGCATGCGCTTTTCGTTGCGCACGATGATGTCCGGCGCGCCCAGCTCAAGCAGCCGCTTCAGGCGGTTGTTGCGGTTGATGACGCGGCGGTAGAGGTCGTTCAGGTCGCTGGTGGCGAAGCGTCCGCCGTCCAGCTGCACCATGGGGCGCAGGTCCGGCGGCATGACCGGGATCACGTCCAGAATCATCCACTCGGGCTTGTTGTGGCTCAGGCGGAAGGCCTCCACCACCTCCAGCCGCTTGACCGCGCGGGCGCGCTTCTGGCCCTCGGTGTCGCGGTCGCGCTCCTTCTCGGCCAGCTCGGCGATCTCCTTCTTGAGCTTCTCGCTGATGGCGTCAAGGTCCAGCTCCATCAGCATCTCCTTGACCGCCTCGGCGCCCATGCCCGCGCGGAAGCTCCCCGCGCCGCAGCGCGCCTCGATCTCGCGGTACTTGGCGTCGGTGATCAGCTCGTGCTTTTTCAGGCCCGTCTCGTTGGGGTCGCCGGGGTCGAGCACGATGAAGTTGGCAAAGTAGAGCACCTTTTCCAGCGTGCGGGGGCTGATGTCCAAAAGCATGCCCATGCGGCTGGGGATGCCCTTGAAGTACCAGATATGGCTCACGGGCGCGGCCAGCTGGATGTGGCCCATGCGCTCGCGGCGCACCTTGGAGCGGGTGACCTGCACGCCGCACTTGTCGCAGATCTTGTTCTTGTCCTTGAACTTGATGCGCTTGTACTTGCCGCAGTTGCACTCCCAGTCCTTGGTGGGCCCGAAGATGCGCTCGCAATAAAGGCCGTCGCGCTCGGGCTTGAGGGTGCGGTAGTTGATGGTTTCGGGCTTGGTTACCTCGCCGTAGCTCCACTCCAGAATCTGCTCGGTGGACGCCATGCCGATCTGGATGGAATCAAGGTTTGTCAGGTCAAACAAAACGCGGCACTCCCTTTCGGTCTGTCAGGCGGGAACGGATCACTCTCCGTCCTTGGGCTTATCGTCTTCATCGTCCAGGTCGATGGCGGCCAGCTCGTCGTCGCCCAGGTCCATGTCGAAGTCATCCAGCTCGTCGTCCATGCTGAAATCGACCTCCACATCCTCCTCGGCGGCTTCGGGCTTCCCGTTCTCCTGCGCGGCGGCGGGCTGATCGCTCTCTCCGCCCTCCTCGTCCAGGCGCGCGGAAGGCGTGCTGTCCATATCCAGATCGTCGTCGTCCAGCTCGCGGATGATGATTTCGTTCTTGTCGCGGTCCAGCACCTTGATGTCCAGGGCGAGGGACTTGAGCTCCTTGATGAGCACCTTGAAGCTCTCCGGCACGCCGGGGGCGGGGATGTTGGTGCCCTTGACGATGGCCTCGTAGGTCTTGACGCGGCCCACGATGTCGTCGCTCTTCACCGTCAGGATCTCCTGCAACGTGTTGGCGGCGCCGTAGGCCTCCAGCGCCCAGACCTCCATCTCGCCGAAGCGCTGGCCACCGAACTGGGCCTTGCCGCCCAGGGGCTGCTGCGTCACCAGCGAGTAGGGGCCCACGGAGCGGGCGTGCATCTTGTCGTCCACCAGGTGGTGGAGCTTGAGGAAGTACATGTAGCCGACCGTGACGGGGTTTTCAAAGGGTTCGCCGGTGCGGCCGTCGTAGAGGATGGTCTTGCCGTCGGGGCGCTTGCCGGCCTTGACCAGCAGCTCCTCGATGTCCTCCTCGGTCGCGCCGTCAAAGACGGGGGTGGCCACGTGCCAGCCCAGGGCCTTGGCGGCCATGCCCAGGTGCACTTCCAGCACCTGGCCCAGGTTCATGCGGGAAGGCACGCCCAGGGGGTTAAGCACGATCTGCAGCGGGGTGCCGTCGGGCATGAAGGGCATATCCTCCTCGCGCAGGATGCGGCTGACCACGCCCTTGTTGCCGTGGCGGCCGGCCATCTTGTCGCCCACGCTGATCTTGCGCT
>USFL01000173.1 GCA_900553905.1 uncultured Eubacteriales bacterium
CTGGTGGAAATCGGCAGATGGATGCCCTGACGGAGGAAATCAGTTGATCAGATTTTTCAAACGGCTGATCGGTTTTGCCGTGTGCATCGTAGTTGCGCTGGCGTTGGTGCGTTTCGGACCCACGCTGTGGCAGCGTGTGTTCGGAGTGGATACGCAATGGATCAGCGAGCGCTTTTCCGAAACGCTGCGCGAAAAAAACGAGCTGGTTGTCTATGAGGTCGAGGTCACCGGACAGGAAACCGTATCACAGGATGCCTGGCTTTTGGGCACCGTGCAGAAGGTGGAAATGCCCTATACCTTCCAGATGAGCTTCACCGTGAATTTGAGCCAGGCGGTGGTTTCCACGCTCGACGGCGCGGTGGAGGTGCGCCTGCCCATGCCGTCGCCCGCTTACCCCAAGCTTACGGTCAACGAGGACGAGGTGAAAAAGTCCGACTGGCTTTATCCTCTCACGCCGGAGCGCTACGCACAGATCAAGCAGGAGACGGAAGAACGCCTGTTCACCGAATACAGCCAGAATGAGCAATACCAGGCCGGAGCCTGGGACGTTGCGGTGCATAACCTGCAATCGCTGTTCCAATCCGTGCTCGAGCAGAGCGGCGGGGGAGGCGGCTGCGAGATTATCGTGGTCCGGGAGGACAGCCTTGGGCCGGAGGCAGCGGAGCTGGCCGCCGTATAGCGCCTCGGCCCGTGCAGCAGGGCAGCGGCAGAGACGACTTGCCGCTGCCTCTGTTTTCGCAAACATTTCCCAGTTATTCCATACATATTTACAAAGTATGAAAAAAGCGTTACAATAAAGGGCGAATCCCTTGATCAAAATGGACCGGAGGTGCCGTAAGTGCCCACTTTGACCCAGCTCTCGTCCAACCTGACGGAAATTGCCATTTATGCAGCCATCGCGCTGGTCACCCTGACAGGACTGTGCAAGTGCATCTATCCGCTTCTGCGCAACGCGGCGCTTCTCAACCGCGCAGTGATCAAGCTGGAGAAGAGCACCGCCGCAGGGGAGCGGCCCATCTGGCGCGAGGCGCGTTTCTTGGGCAGGTCGCTGCGCAACGAGTGGCAGCAGTTCCTGCTCAACGCCGGACAGCTGGACATGCGCGGGATTCCCTGCGATACGCGTGAATACATCAACGAGGAAACCGTCGTCGAAAAGCCCGGCCACGCCCAGCTGGCAGAGCTGATTCCCGGACTGCTGACCTCCTTGGGTATCCTGGGTACGTTTATCGGGTTGATGCAGGGGCTCACCAGCGTGGATTTCAGCAACGCCGAGGGCACCATCCAGAGCATCCCCCAGCTGCTCAGCGGCATGCGCTTTGCCTTTGCCACCTCGGTAGCGGGCATTTCCTGCTCACTGCTGTTCAATATGTTCAACCGCATGTCCGCCGGCCGCGCGGTGCGCGCGCTGGACAATTTTGAGGACGCCTTCTATGAGTTGGCCATGCCCCGCCCGCTTCAGCCCGACGTGCAGCTGATGTGCCAGAAGCAGGACGAGGAGGTGCGCATGGCCCGCCTGGCCGAAAATGTGGGCAACCACGTGGCGGCTTCGCTGGAAATGGCCATCGGCCGCGCCATGGCGCCGCTCACGCAGTCGCTGGACACCTTCATCAAGTGCGCCACACGTGAGCAGGTGGACGGCGTCAGGCGCATCGTGGGGCAGTTTGTGCAGCAGATGAACACGTCTCTCAGCGGTCAGATGACCGCGCTGGGCGACACGATGAACGCGGTCAATCAGGGACAGATGCAAACCCAGAAGAATTTGCAGACCACGCTGGACGCCGCGCGCGCCATGGCCGCCGACGCGCAGGCCATCCGCGAAGCCAGCGCGGAGATCGCCCGGCAGATGGAGGCCTTCGCCCAGGAGATGCAAAAGGCGCGCGACAGCCGCGCCGAGGCGCTGGGAAGTGCGGAAAGCGCGGGACAGGCCTTGGCCGACCAGCTGGATGCGCTGATGGAATCTCTGCGCCGTATGCAGGTGGCGGCGGACTTGCTGACGGATGAAATGGAAGTGCTTCCCTCCGAGGATGCGCAGGCTCCGGCGGCGGAGCTGTAAGGAGAGTGGCAGATGGCACGCAGACGGTATATCCGGCGCGGCGCGAGCAAGGCGGACGGCGGCGCGTCCTGGATCAGCTACTCGGATATGATGGCGGCGCTGCTGTTGGTATTTGTGCTGGTTTTGTGCTACAGCGTGTATCAATATTTTCTGATGCTGGAAACCAAGACCGCCGAGCTGGACGAGCAGAGCGCGCTTTTGACCCAGCAGCAGGCTACGCTGGATGAGCAGCGCGAGGAGCTTACAGCCCAGCAGGCCGCTCTGACCGACAAGCAGAATGAATTGACGGCCGCCCTGACGCAGCTGGATGAGAAGGAGAGCCTGCTCAACGACCAAAGCCTGACGCTGGAGGAGCAGGAAAAGATCATTTTGGCTGCCCAGACTGCCTTGAGCCAAAAGGAAGAGGAACTGAACGCCGCCAATCAGGAGCTGACCAACAAGCAGCAGGAGCTGGCCGACGCCACCATCCTGCTGGGTCAGCAGCAGGACACGCTCAACGCCCAGCAGCAAAAGCTCGACGACCTGGTGGGCGTGCGCACGGAGATCGTGCGGGACCTGACCGCAGCGCTTAGCCAGGCAGACCTCAAGGCCACCGTGGACGGCAACACCGGCGATATCATGCTGGAAAGCGCCGTGTTTTTCGACGTGGCCAAGAGCAATATCAAGGACAGCGGACGCGCGCTGCTGGACGAGTTCATCCCGGTGTATCTGGGGGTGCTGCTGCGCCCTGAATACGTGGACTACCTTGGGGAAATCATCATTGAGGGACATACCGACACCCAGGGCACCTATCTGGTCAATCTGGAGCTATCCCAGGAGCGCGCCCTCAGCGTGGCCACCTACTGCCTGCAGATGGCCAGCCTAAGCGAGGAGCAGCTGGAAAAACTGCGCGAGATTCTCACCGCCAAGGGACGCAGCTATTCCGACCCCATCTACAACGAGGACGGCTCCATCAACATGGATGCCTCGCGCCGCGTGGAATTCAAATTCCGCATGAAGGATTCGGAAATGATCGACGAGATCCGCAGCATTCTGGGCTCTGACACCAATCAATGAGGAAGGACGGTGCAGCCATGCGCGGCCTGAAAATTGCGGCCATCGCCTCGGTATCGCTGCTGCTGGTGATGGTGCTGCTGGTAGGATATCTGTTTTTGACGGCAGAGGTGCGCGTGACCGACGTGGCGGTTCAAGGCGTATCCGCCGCGGAGGACCCGGCGGCCTTTGAGACGCTGAAAAACGCGGTGCTGGAGGAAACCTTCCAGGGCACCCTCTACCAAAAGCCGCTGACATGGGAGGATGCCTCCGAATATGTGTATCTGACCTACACGCTGCGCATCCGCAACGACTGCCTGGTACCGATCGATATGATTGAAGCCCAGGTGGTGCCGCAGGCGACCGATATCCTGCAGACGGCGGATTTGAGCGTAAAGTCCCTCGGCGCCAAAAGCGAAGGGGATCTGACCGTACAGATTCTGGCGCCCAAGGATGCGCATCCCGTGCGGGAGCTGATCGTGACCTATTACGTGTGGGGCGTCAGCTTCAACCTGAAAACCACCTACGGCATGTAATGCCAACCGCCCCGCAGCTCTGTGAAAAGCTGCGGGGCGGTTCTTTGATTGGGGCCGTCAGCCGATGGTGCCGACGAACTGGTAGTCCTTGTCAAACCGGGCGAAGATCGCCGGTGCACCCAGCTCGATTTCGCCCACTTCATCGTTCAGGATGGACTGGGCGGGCGTCCGGGTGGTCATGAGGGCCGCGTCTTCGGGGGAAGCGCCAAAGCGGATCAGGTTTTGGAAGGCGCGGAGCATGGTCAGCGTGCTGCCGGCCAAGGTGCCGTCCGCCAGACGGGCCGCACCGTCCTTGACGAACACGTCCTGGCCGCCCAGCTGGTACTTGCCGTCGGGCATGCCGGCGGCCTCCATCGCGTCGGTGATGGCCACGGTGTGCTCCTTGCCCTTGCAGCGCATCAGCAGGCGCACCACATCGGGATGCAGGTGGATGCCGTCGCTGATGACCTCGCAGTTGAGACGGTCGTCCACCATCGCCGCGCCGGGCACGCCGGGCGCGCGGTGGTTGAGGGGCGTCTGCGCGTTGAAGGTATGGGTCACATGCGTTGCGCCATGATCGGCGGCCGCATGCACGGTTTCCGCGTCCGCGCTGGTGTGCCCGATGCTGACGGTGATGCCGCTATCCGTCAGGCGGCGGATGAAGTCCAGCGCGCCCTCCTTTTCGGGCGCCATGGTGATCATCCGCACAATGCCGGCATAGGGGCCCGTGTAGGCAGACCAGTTCTCTTCATTGGGCAACACAAAGTATTGCTTGAGCTGCGCGCCTGCCTTGCTTTCCTGCAAGAAGGGCGCTTCCATGTGTGCGCCCAGCACGATGGCTCCGTCCGGCTCCGGACGGTCCATCACTGCC
>USFL01000174.1 GCA_900553905.1 uncultured Eubacteriales bacterium
CGTGCTCAAAGCGCATGCCGCGAAACAGCACCACCCCCGGCCAGCGCGTGAAGCCGGATGCGTTGACCAGCAGATAGCGCAGATACTCCACCGGACCACTCCACAGCGCGGGGGTCAGCAGGGCATAGAATCCCGCAAAAAGCGCGACGGTTGCGGCCGCCACGCATGCCATCCGGCGGTCCCAGCGCCGCTGTGCCGTCACCAGCACCACCGCGCACAGCCCCATCAGCCCCCACACAAAAAAACCCACGACCTTGGTGTTGGCGGCCATGGCGCCCGCCAGGGAAAACAGCGCGCCGCGCAGGAAGCCCGGCTGCTTGAGGAAGCGCAGCCCCAGCCACAGCGTGCACAAAAACAGCGTCAGCAGCACCATGTCCTTGCTGTTGTAGTGCCCCTCGGCAAAAAAACGCGGACACAGGTAGAGAAGCAGCATGCCGCCGCAGGAAACCGGACGGCTGAGTTTGGCCTCGCGGCAGAAGCCGTACACGGCGGCCACGCCCAGCATGAACCATAGCCACGTATAGGCGTGCCACAGCACCATGACACGGTCCGGCGCCTCCTCCTGCAGGGGCAGGAGCGCCGCAGCCGGATAGTAGGCGCACTGGCCGTGGTCCCGCTCGATGCTCTGCGAAATCGGCGTGATGCCCCGCGACAGGTACCACTGGGCGGGCGCACTGTCCTCCCCGAAGAGGCGCAGGGCGTATTCCAGCATGTTCTCTTGCAGAATCACCTGCTCGGTGGTCTCGTCGCAGGGCAGGCCGTAGTCCGCGCCGGCGGAGAGGCCCACCAGGGCAAGGATGGCAAAAAACAGCGCCACAAAGGTGAATTTAACGCGCTCAAGGGTCATGGCCGGTCAGCCTCCTTTGCGGTGTGTTCGTAGAGGGTCATGATGGGCTGGCCGTAGGCGGAAAGCGTGATGCACGCCGCCATGTCCGCCTCGGGAGCAAAGCCGCTGAAGCAGGCATAGGTGGGGTTGGAGAGCACAAAGCGCGCCCCGCCGCCTTCCGGCAGGCAGATGAAACGGCCGGCCAGATCCTCCGGCAGCACGTCCAGCGCGCGCTGCAGGGCATACTCGCTCCACAGGTCGGCGGGCTCCACGGTCAGCTCGCCCTCATACGCTTCGGCCAGGCGGACAAGCGCGTCCCGCGCGCTCACATTCCAGTAGTCCAGCTCGTTGTAATCCATGCCGCGGAGCTGTACCAGCGGCTGGTAATAGGCATACTGGTAAGGGTGCTGCGTGGCGATACCCACGCCGGTAAAGGCCATGCACAGCCCCAGCAGCGCGGCAAAGACCCGCCGCCTTGCGCCGCGCATATGCATCCACAGTTCCCGCGCGCCCAGCACGGCCAGCGCCAGCATCGGTCCGTAAAGGAAGTAGAAATGCCGCCAGCCGTTGTATACGCGCGTGCGGGTAAGCACGGCAAAGGCCAGCGGAAGCAGCCACAAAAGGACCGTCAGCAGCGGGACCAGGCCCGGTGCGCCGCGGGCGCGCAGGCGGCGCACACCGGTCCACATCGCCAGCGCGGTGCCTGCCGCGCACAGCATAAGTATCCACAGCGGCGTGGTGGCCAGCATCATATAGGGCAGGTAGTACCAGGGCAAAGGCTGCGATGTGGTATCGAACACGCTGCCGCGAAACAGCACATACCCGTTCCATCGCTGAAAGGCCACTGCGTTGGAGAGGAGGTAACCGAAAAAGGCCGCCGGGTCGGCCCACAGCGCGGGCGTGAGCAGCGCGTACAGGGCTGCGAAGGAGAGGACCGTCACCCCGGCCACGCCCCAGACGCGCGGGGTCACGCGGCGCTCCATCAGCAGGCGGACGAGCACATACAACGCGCACAACCCCCACAGCGCAAGCCCCGCCACCTTCGTGTTGGCCGCCAGCGCGCCGAAAAACGCAAAGCATACGCCGCGTGCAAAGCCCGGCCTGCGCGCCAGCGCCAGCGACTGCCACAAGCCGCACAGCGAAAGCGAAAACAGCGCGATATCCTTGTTGTTAAAATGTCCGTGGGCAAAAAATGGCGGAGTGAGAAGCAGGCAGAGAGACCCCAGCAGCGCCCAGCCCCGTGAAAGCCCCATCTGCCGCAGCGCGGCGTACAGCGCAAAGCCACCCAGCGTGAACACGGCCCAGCAGGCCATGTGCCACAGCGCGCTTTGCTGCGCCCCCGTGAGGGAGAGGTCCAGCACCACCCAGCCAAAGGGATAGAAAGCAGCGGTGCCGTGGTCCTGCTCGATGCTCTGCGATATGGGCCGCAGCGTTTCAATGGCGAGCGGTCCCTGCCGGGCGGCAAGCGTTTCAAAACGGCTTTCATCAAGCCCCAGGACACGGGCATATTCCCACAGGTTCATGCGCAGAATGTCCATTTCCGTCTGCTCATCCCAGGAGGGACCATAATCGGCGGCGGTCAGAAGCCCCAGTGCCAGAAAGACGGCGAAAAAGGCGCATACCGCCCACCGGGGCAAAACCTTGTTCATCACAACACCTCATTTGCAGCGGGAAAGCCCGCCTTCCCTTCCCTGATTATACCGCAGAACGTCCGGCTTGGGAAGATGCGAACAAGGAGCCCGGCTGTGCCTTGACACTGCCGGGCTCCTTTCATGCGCCGGATGAGGCGCTTTCATCCATCAGATTTCTTCGTCGCCGCCGTCCGAACCATCGACCACGGTTTCGGTTTCGTCCGTCATCTTGGCTACGGCCTCCTCAAAGGCGGCCTCGTCGGCTTCTTCCGGTTCCTCCTGCTCGGCGCGGGCTACGCCCACAATCTTCGCGCCCTCGCTCAGGCGCATGAGGCGCACGCCCTGCGTGTTTCGGCCGCTCTCGCGGATGTCGCTTACCGCCATGCGGATAATGGTGCCGTCATCCGTGATGAGCATGATATCCTCGTTCTCATAGACGGCCAGCTGGGCGGCCAGTTCCCCGGTCCTGTCGGCAAGCGCCATGGCGCGGATGCCCATGCCGTTGCGGCCCTGCTCGCGGTACTGGTCGGGGTCGGTGCGCTTGCCATAGCCGCCGGTGGTGATGGCCAGAATCTGCTGGCCTTCCTCCAGACGGCTCATGTCGATGAGCTCGTCGCCCGGCTGCAGCTTCATGGCGTGCACGCCCATGCCCGTGCGGCCGATGACGCGGATGCTGCTTTCATGAATGCGCAGCGCGCGGCCCTGACGGCTGCCGATGATCAGGCTCATATCGCCGTCGGTGAGTTCCACGGCGCACAGCTCATCATCCTCGCGCAGCGTGATGGCGATCAGGCCCGCCTTGCGCAGGTTGGCGAACTCGCTGTAGGGCGTGCGCTTGATCATGCCGTTCCTGGTCATCATGACCAGGTAGTGTTCCTCCAGTCCGCGCGGAACGGGGATCATGGCGGTCACCTTTTCGTCGCCCGCAATCTGCAGCAGGTTGACAATGGCCATGCCGCGCGCCGTCCGTCCCGCTTCGGGGATCTGGTAGCACTTGAGGTTGTAGACGCGGCCGCGGTTGGTAAAGAACATGATTTCCTCGTGGGTGTTGACGATGATGAGACGCTCGGCGAAGTCCTCCTCGCGGGTGGCCATGCCGCTGACGCCCTTGCCGCCGCGGTGCTGCGCGCGGTAGGTGCTCTTGGGCAGGCGCTTGACGTAGCCGAAATGCGTCATGGTCACGACCATGTCGTCGGACTGGATGAGGTCCTCAATGTCGATCTCGCCCTCCATCACAGTCAGCTCCGTGCGGCGCTCGTCGGCGAACTTGTCGCGGATCTCGCCCATCTCCTGCTTGATGACGCCCATGAGCAGGGCCTCATCGGCCAGCAGGCTCTTGTAATAGGCGATGTTCTTTTCCAGCTCGTCATATTCGGCCTGCAGCTTGTCGCGTTCCAGACCGGTCAGGCGGGCCAGGCGCATATCCAGAATGGCCTGTGCCTGCTTCTCGGAGAAGGCGAAGCGCTCCATGAGGGCGGTGCGGGCGGCGGCGGTGTCGCTGCTGCCCCGGATGATGGACACGATCTCGTCAATGTGGTCCAGCGCCTTGAGCAGGCCCTCCAAGATGTGCGCACGCGCCTCGGCCTTATCCAGATCGTATTTGGTGCGGCGGGTGACGACGTCCTTCTGGTGGGCGATGTAGTGGCAGAGCATCTCACGCAGGGAGAGCACCTTGGGCTCGCCGTTTACCAGCGCGAGCATGTTGGCGCCGAAGGTCTCCTGCATGGAGGTGTGCTTGTAGAGGTAGTTGAGCACCACGGTGGGGTGCACGTCGCGCTTAAGCTCGATGACGATGCGCATGCCGTTGCGGTCGCTCTCGTCGCGGATGTCGGAGATGCCGTCCAGGCGCTTCTCATGCACCAGCTCGGCGATCTTCTCCACCAGTTTGGCCTTGTTGACCATGTAGGGGATCTCCGTCACCACGATACGGCTGCGGTTCTGGCTCATGGCCTCGATCTCGGTCTTGGCGCGCACCAGAATGCGGCCCCGGCCGGTGTGATAGGCCGCGCGGA
>USFL01000175.1 GCA_900553905.1 uncultured Eubacteriales bacterium
ACGTTCTGCACGTCGTCGTTGTCCTCGAGCATCTCCAGCAGCTTTTGCACCTTCTGCAGGGTGTCCTCGTCAGCGGGAACCACCGTGTTCTGCGGGATCATCTGCACCTCGGCGCTCAGGAAGCTAAGCCCCTGCGCCTCCAGCTTTTCACGCACGGTAGAGAACTCGTTGGGGTCAGTGGTGACCTCAAAGGCGTCGTCCATGGTCTGCATGTCCTCGGCGCCTGCGTCCAGCACGGTCATCATCATTTCGTCCTCGTCGGAATCGGGGGTGCGCTCGATGACCAGCACGCCCTTTTTGTCGAACATGAAGCTGACGCTGCCGGTCACGCCCAGGGAGCCGCCGTTCTTGGCGAAGCAGTGGCGCACGTCGCTGGCGGTGCGGTTGCGGCTGTCGGTGATGGTTTCCACGATCACGGCCACGCCGCCGGGGGCGTAGCCCTCGTAGGTGATCTCTTCATAATCAACGTTGCCCAGTTCGCCCGCGGCCTTTTTGATGGAACGCTGGATGTTGTCGTTGGGCATGTTGTTGCTCTTGGCTTTGGCGATGACGTCGCGCAGCTTGGAGTTGCTGTCCGGGTTGCTGCCGCCCTCGCGCACCGCGATGGCGATTTCACGCCCGATCTTGGTGAAAATCTTGCCGCGAAGGGCGTCCGTCTTGCCTTTCTTGATCTTAATGTTAGCCCATTTGCTGTGTCCGGACATCGTATCAGCCTTTCTGTATCGAATCAGGGTGGAAGAGGGTCCCGACGGACGCCAACCTCCTGGTATGCCATATGCAGTTTATAATTATAGCACATATTGGAGCGGCGGTCAAATGCAAGGGGCCGGGCGCGCAACAGCCTGCGCCCGGCCCCGGAGTGGATCAGTACATGCTCTTCATGCTGCCGCGAATCTCGCCGAACACGTCGATGAAGTCCTCGCGGAAGCCTTCGGGGAAGAGGATCTCCAGGCCGTAGAGCGTGCGGTCGATGCAGACATACTGGATACGGCCGCCGATCTCTACGCCGTCGGTGGTGGTAGCGGTGTAGTTGGCGTACACGCCCAGGCTGCCCATCATGTAGCGGGTGGCGGTGTAGCTGGGCTTGAAGGAGGTAATGTTGCTCGCTCCGCCGATCACATCCAGCCGATCCTTCACCAGGGTTTCCAGATCGCTCTGGTTGTAGTTGGAGGTCACAGCCTGGGAACTGATGGTGATGACGCACTGCTGCCCATCCTTGATCTGCGAATCGGGCTCGCGCAGGATGAAGGTCTGCGCCTGGCTCTCATCCACCAGCCAGCCCGCGGGAGCCTTGAAGCTGACGCCCACGGAAGCCGCGCTGTAGTCGCCGTAGGTAAAGCTCAACGACGGGCGCGGAGTGGGGGTGGGCATGTCGATGGGGTCCAGCGGAATGGGCGTGCTGCCCGCGTAGGGATAGACCGTGCCGGTCGGCTCTGGAACGTAGAGGTCGCTGCCGTCATCGAGCTCCGGGTCGATGTAGTTTTCCTCGTTCAGAGCATCCTGCTCGGTAAAGCCGTTCTCCAGCACCACGTCATAGGGATTGGTATCAAAGATGCTCTGCGGGGCAGAAGGGTCCGCCGCGCCGGAATCGCCGCTTCCATCCGCTGTGGACGGATCGTCTTGCGAATCGAGCACGATAGGCTCCGGAGTCGGGGTAGCAGGGCCCAGAGCCTGCGTTACCTCCGGGAACTGCTCGGTGCTTGAGGGCTGGCCGGAGCAGGCGCTCAGGGTCAGTACGGCGAGCAGCAGGCAGAGCAGGAGCTTCCAAAGGCGTTTCATGACTGTTCCCTCCAAAATGGCGGCAGGAGCCGCCCTTGTCCAAAAAAGAGACGATTGACGCTGGGGGAGAATTTCATTCGTCATGGTATTGTAACATTTTTACGGGCTGTCCGTCAACCTTTGTCCTCGCCGGGGTTCAGGGCGTCGTAATCGGCGCGGTAAAGCCGGCGGTCCAGGGACCAGATCTTATCGGAGAATGCGCCGGGCTTGACCTTGGTCATGACGGTGGCCATCTCGTTCATGCGGGCGTCGAGCAGGTCCACCCAGTGCAGCACCTCGGCTTCGGGGAACATGGGCTTGCGTGGACTGCCGTATTCGGCCTCGCCATGGTGGCTGAGCAGCATGTGCTCAAGCAGCAGCACAGGCTCGCCGGAGATGCCCAGATCGTTGGCGGCCTCCTGGACGCGGGCGACGCCCAGCACCAGATGCCCCAGCAGCAATCCCGCGCGGCTGTAGTCGCGCACCACGCCAAGATCGTCGGAAACCAGCTCCTCGATTTTGCACAGGTCGTGCAAAATGACCCCGGCGTAGAGCAGATCGGCGTTGAGCCAGGGATAGACCCCTACCACGGCGCGCGCCGTGCGCAGCATGCCCGTGGTGTGGTGCAGCAGGCCTCCGCGTTCGGCATGATGAATGCGCTGGGCGGCGGGATAGTAGCGCAGCTTCTCATCGTAGCGGCGCAGCAGCTCGCGTGTCAGATCCCGCAGGGGCTGGCTCTGGAAAGCGTCCACCGCGTCATAGAGCTCGCGCAGCATGGCTTCGGGAGCCTCCGGCGCGCAGGGGGTGAGGGCGGACAGGTCCACGCCGTCGGAGGGGGTCATGGCACGGATGCGCTCCACGCGCAGCTGCAGGCGGCCGTTGTATTCCAGCGTGCCGCCGCGCACCTTGACCACGCTGCCGGGCGCGGGAGGGGGCACGTTTCCATCCCACACCTTGGCGTTGACTTCGCCGGTGCGGTCGGCCAGATTCAGATCCAGGTATTTGGCGCCGTTGCCGCCCGTGCGCTGGTCGGACGAGCGCACCAGCAGAAAGCCCTCGAAGCGCTGGTCCTTGAGAAGGTCGCAAACATTTGGCTGGGGCATGAAAACGCTCCTTTACGCATCAATATCCACATACATGGCCACGCGCGTGCCCGGCAGGTTGGTATAGCGTGCAAACTCTGCCTGCCATTCCACATTGACCACGCCTACGGGGCCGTTGCGCTGCTTGGCGATGATGATCTCGCCCGCGTTGTCGTCGGGCTTGGGGCCGTCCTCCGCGCCGGCGGAGGCATAGTACCCCTCGCGGTGCAGAAAGAGCACCACGTCGGCGTCCTGCTCGATGCTGCCGGAATCGCGCAGGTCGCTGAGCATGGGCCGCTTGTCGGTGCGTGCGGCGGGCGCGCGGCTGAGCTGCGCGCAGGCCAGCACGGGTATCTTCAGCTCCAGGGCGATGGCCTTGAGCTGGCGGCTGATTTCGCTGACCTCCAGCTGGCGGTTTTCCACGCGCTTGTCCGTGCCCATCAGGCCCAGGTAGTCGATGACGATGAGGTCCAGCCCCTGCTCCATCATCAGCCGGCGGCACCGGCTGCGCAGCTGCGAGGGGGTGAGGCCGGGCGTATCGTCGATGTAGACGCGGCAGGCGGAAAGATCGTTGATGGTATCGCCGATCTTGACCCACTCGTCGTCGGAAAGCATGCCGCTGCGCACGCGCTGCATGTTGATGCTGGCGGCGGAGCACAAGAGGCGCAGGCCGATTTGCTCGCTGGGCATCTCCATGCTGAACACGGCCACGCAGCGCTTGGCCTTGGTGGCGGCAAACTGCGTAACGCCCAGCGCCATGGAGGTCTTGCCCATCGCAGGACGCGCGCCCACCAGCACCAACTCGCCCCCGTGCAGGCCGGTGAGCATGCGGTCCAGGTCATAAAGGCCCGTGGGCACGCCCGACAGGCGGCCCTTGAGACGGCTCAATTCCTCGATCTGATCAAAGGTGGACATCAGCACCTTGTTCAGGGGCACCAGCGTTTCGGCTCCGGCGCGCCGCATCACGATATCAAAGATGAGGCGCTCGGCGTTGTGCAGCACGTCGGCGAGCTGATCGGACTGGGCGTAGCACTGCCGCTGGATGGTCTGCGCGGCGGAGATGAGCCGCCGGAGGGTGGACTTCTCCTGCACGATCTGAATGTATGTGCGGGTGTTGGCGGTGGTGGGCACGAAGCGCACGGCCTGCAGGAGATAGACAGCGCCGCCCACGCCGTCCAGCGTGCCGCGGCGGGTGAGCTCGTTGCCCACGGTCATGAGATCGACCGGGTTCCCGGCGATGTGCAAGGCGCGCATGGCCTCAAAAATCTCCCGGTGCTCGGCAGAGTAGAAATCCGAGGCCACAAGGGTTTCAAAGGCGAGGGTGGCCGCGCCGGAATCCTGAAGCATCGCGCCCAGCACCGAGCGCTCGGCATCAATGCTGCTGGGGGGCAATGCGGCGGCGATTGGATCGGTCACGCCGGCTTCCATGCGGGGGTCCCTCCCTTCGAATTGAATGATGGAGATCAACGGAGAAGCACAGGGCCGCCCAGCAAAAGCGGCCTCATGCCGCGGCCGCGGTTGCGGGGACGGCGAATGATACGCACCAACCCCGGCGGAGTGAAGGCGGCATCATGCCGCGCGGAGTGAAGGCGGCGTCATGCCGCGGTCGCGGGGACGAAGAATGGTACG
>USFL01000176.1 GCA_900553905.1 uncultured Eubacteriales bacterium
GTTGGAGGTATCGATCAGGTGATTGGCCGTCTCGCGCAGGGGCATGAGGCGGTTGCGCTCCTCGCGGATGGCCTCGTGCAGGGTCAGCCCCTCGCCGCTGAGGGGATGATCCCGACGCGTCTCCTTGTAGCGGTTGACCAGCACCTCGTCGCTGGCCTCGATAAAGAGCGTATCGATGTGAAAGCCTACCAGGCGGGCCTCGTCGATCATCTTGGTGACCGCTTTGGCGTCGAAAAACTCGCCGCTGCGCACATCCGCCGCAATGGCGATCATGGGGTTATGCAGCCGGGCGTTCTGGCACGCCTCCATGAAGGGCACCAGCATCATAGGCGGCAGGTTGTCCACGCACAGTGCGCCAAGGTCCTCCAAATAGCGAATCGCCACGGTTTTGCCCGCGCCGCTCATTCCCGTCAGAATCAGATAATGCACGCCCGATTCCTCGCTTTCGTATCTAAATTTCCTTTGCGCAAACGTCTTCGCCCCAGATGCGCACCTCCGGCTCCAAGCGGACGCCGGTTTTTTCATATACGGCCTTTTGCACCTGGGCGATCAATGAAAGATAATCGCTGGCGCATCCCTGCTGATCATTGACCAGAAAGCCCGCGTGCAGGGTGGACACGCTGCATCCGCCCACGCGAAAGCCCTTGAGGCCGCATTCCTCGATCAGTGTTCCGGCAAACCGGCCCTCCGGCCGCTTGAAGGTGCTGCCACAGCTGGGCAGCGTCAGAGGCTGCTTTTCGCGCCTTCTGGCCGAAAACTCCCGCATGGTGGCGCGCACGGTTTCCTCATCGGCGGGCCTTAGCGCCACGGTGACGGAAGTGATGGCAATGGGCTCCGGCTGCTGGTTGATTTTGCTCCTGCGGTAACCAAACGCCATCTCTTCGTTGGAATAGGACACGGTGCGGCTATCCGGCAGACAGGCCGTCACATGGGTGATCACGTCCTTCATCTCACCGCCATAGGCGCCGGCGTTCATATATGCCGCGCCGCCCACGGTGCCGGGGATACCGCTGGCAAATTCCAGGCCGCCCAGCGCGTTGTCCGCCGCCGCGTTGCACAGCTTTTGCAGCGTAGCGCCGCTTTGCGCCGTGAGCGCCACGCGGCCGTCCGGCAGCGGCACGGGATCGGAAACCTCGCTGAAAAGCTCGCCCAGCTGAATCACCAGCCCGCGAACGCCTCCGTCCCGCACAAGCAGGTTGCTGCCATTGCCCAGCACGCACACCGCCACGCCCGCCTCTCTGGCCGCCGCATATGCAGCCGAGAGCTGCTCCACGTTGGCGATCTGCGCCAGCACATCCGCAGGCCCTCCCAGCTTAAGGGTGGTATAGCGGCTCATGGGCGCGTTTTCCACGATCTGCTTTTTGGGAATGGAGCGCTTGAGCGCTTCCAGCAGCTTTTCCCGCGCGGACGCATCCATCAAACCAACCTCCCCGTCAATTTTGATGCAAAAATTGTATCGCACTTCCCTGGCGATGTCAAAGGGTTTCGCGGATTATTGTATGCCGCGCGGCGGCGGGCTATGCGGCGCGGCGCTTTGTAACCCCATAAAACAGCGCCCGAAAGCCATGCGGCCTCCGGGCGCTGAAATCTGACAGAACGATTTTCCCACGTTAGTTGTATACGCGGACCGGCAGTACCAGATAGAGGTAGCTGTCCCCCTCCAGCGGAGAAATTACGCAGGGGCTGACGTTGGTATTCATGCATAGGGTGCAGCAATCCTCGTCCACGTTCTTGATCACGTCGCTGATATAGCGGGCGTTGAAAGCAATTTCGATGTCTTCGCCCTCCAGATGCGCGTCGAGGTCCTCCAGCACGTCGCCCAGCTCGCTCATGGAGGTGATCTTCAGATTATCCTGGGTGGCCTTCATGCGGATGAGATTGTTCTTCCCTTCCTTGGCCATCAGGCTGGCGCGCTCAATGGCGTCCTGCAGCTCGCGGCGCTTTACCGTCACGCGCGTGAGCCAGGAGGTAGGCAGAATCTGCCGGTAGTTGATGTATTCTCCGGCCAGCAGGCTGGTGACCAGCGTGGTATCGCCCATCACGGCCATCAGGTGCGTGCTGTCCAGATGGAAGGTCGCCATGCCGTCGTCGTCCTCCATGATGTGGGCGATTTCGTTCATCACGCGGCCAGGGATGATAGCGGTCACCTTGTCCACGCCGTCAGGCAGCACAAACTGGTCGTGCATGCGCTGTAGCGCCAGCCTAAACCCGTCCAGACCCACCAGGCGCAGCTCGTCTCCTGTCACCTCCATCAGGCAGCCGGTCAGCGCCTGACGGCTTTCCTGCAAGGCAATAGCGAAAGTCACCTTGGAAATCATGTCGCGCAGGCGCTTCTGGGGAAAATGCAGCGCGTGCGTATTGATCAAATCCTTCATCTGGGGAAACTCCGCGGGAGACATGCCGGTGATGGTCGAGCGGCTCTGGCAGCAGCGGATGGTAACCACCATGCGATCATTCATGGAAAAATGAACGGTTCCCTCCGGCAGCTTGCGCACGATTTCCGTCAGCAGCCTGCCCGGCAATACCACCTGTCCCGGATCGGAGACGCTGGCCTTGACCCGGCTTTTGATGCTTAACGACCCGTCAGAACACATCAGCTCCACCTCGTCCTCCTGGGCGCTGATGAGAACTCCCTCAAGAATTTGGATCGCAGGGCGCGGGCTTAAGGCGCGCGTGGCATTGACCAGGCCGGCAAGCAGTTCTTGTGCGGAACATTCAAACTTCATTTTTGGAAACCTCCGACAACCATTGTTGTAGTAGTTGCATCTTTTATTTCAGTAGTAGTAGTAGGGGATGTGGAAACCGTGGAAAAACGGATGGGACGCTTGCAGCATACCAAAAAAGCCTTTGGAAAACCCATGGAAAAGAACCTGCTTTTCCAGAGACTTTCCACCGTCCCGTTCCCCTTTGCCGTCATGGAACAAAGGATGAAGATACCATTTCGCGCTTGAACGCCGCGTTTCCTGCCCCAAAAGGGGAAAACCTTTCGACAAAAGGCCCTTGAAAAATCGGTTTTCCACGCTTTCCACAGGGTGTGGAAAACGCGGCGAGGAAAAGAAAAATGAGCGGACAGAAAGAAAAGCGGATGTTCTTCCACAGCGTTACCATGGGTTTTCAACCATTTGAGAAAGGAAAAGATCAGATCTGCTTTGTCAAAACGCTCATCACCGCTTCGGTGGCGGCCTGCTCATCTACCCCGTCGGCCACGACCCAAATCAGGCCATCCTTTGGAATGGTCTGGGACAAAAGGCCGATCATGCTTTTCAAATTGAGCACGATGCCGTCGCGCTCAAGCGTCAGGGTGGATTGAAAGCGGGAAGCGGTGCTGGCGATCAGCGCGGCGCGTTCGCGTCCGATGATGTTATGGTTGCGCAGATCGGCCTGGGTTTTAATCATGGGAAATCCCTCCTGAAAGATGTGTATCGTCGAAGTAGGACATCAGCCGCCGCATGCGGTGGTTGACGCCGCTTTTTCCAAGGGGTGGCTCCAGCGATTGGCCCAGCTGCTCCAGCGTGGCGTCCGGCGCGTTCAGGCGCGCCAGTGCGATTTGCTGCAGCGAGGGCGGCAAAGCGGTCAGCCGGTCCTCTCGGATCAGCTGACGGATGGCTTCAACCTGCTGGCGGCTTGCGTTCATCTGCTTTTGGAGGTTGGCGCTGTCGCAGTTGAGCGCACGGTTTACGGTGCCCAGCACCTGCCGGCGCACGCGCAGGTCCTCGATGCGCATTACGCATGCGTGCGCGCCCAGGGCCGTGAGGAGCGTGACGATTTGCTCGGAGTGCTTCAGGTACAGGTACGCATGCTCCCGGCGCGTTCCGATGCGGATGGGCAATTCCAGACGTTGCATGCATTTAGCCAGCATGACGCGCGTTTCCTCATCCCGGAAGGCGATTTCCAGATGATAGCTCTGCTCCGGGTTGGTCATCGTGCCGCCTCCCAGCAGCATGCCGCGCAAAAAGGCGCGCATGCAGCAGCCGCGGGTTAAGGGAAACCTGGGCGTGGTGGATTTGAGGGAAAAGCTCCCGTCGCCGCTTTTCTCCATCATACCCAGGGCGCACAGCAGAATGGGGGATTGAATGGGACCAAGGGTAAGCACGCATTTGCGCTTGCCGCCGAAGCGCGCGCTGGAGACGTAATGAATCTGGGCGGCAATGTGCAGGGCCTGTGAAAGCAGCTTATAGGCCCTGCGGCACACGGCCAGGCTCTCGGAGGAAAACTGCACGTTTACCTGACCGCGTCCAAGCAGATTCAGGCTGGCCATGGACGCGTACAAGCCGCACAGCTCGCTCAACGCGCAGCAGCTTTTTTCCGGCTTGACGTTTGAAAGCTCCTTTTTCACGTCGGACGAAAACGACATGTCGCCCTCCTTGCCACGACGGCGCTTTGCCTATGGAAACGCACCGGCTTTTGCCTATGCCTATTGTACCTGCC
>USFL01000177.1 GCA_900553905.1 uncultured Eubacteriales bacterium
GCAAACTCCCCGCCCGCCCGGCAAAGCCGGGCGATACGAATTCACTTTGGAGGGCTTGCGGGCCCTCCAAACCTCCCGAAAGGTTTTTTGACACGCTGACGCGGCATGGCAAGCGCCATGCCGCGTTTATATCCCCCCAAAAGGCCCTGTCGCTTATTTGCGGGCAGGACCGCTATGGTCAGGGAAGAAGGAGGCGGGTCAATTCCGCCATGCTGCCTGCGCGCAGGTCCGCCCGCAGGCCGGGGTAGAAGCCATCGGGGTCAAACAGCACGCCGCGTATGCCCGCGTTGTTCCCCGCTTCGATGTCGATGTCACGGTCGCCCACCATGGCGGCCTCGGTCGGGTCAATGGCGTTGCGGGCCAGCAGGCAGCGGAGCGCGTCCGGCGCGGGCTTGTGAGGAAAGCCGTCCTCGCTGGTCACGCCGTCGGAAAACAGGGACCACAGGCCGTCCTGCTCCAGCTGCTCCACGGCGCGGCGGTCGCGGTGGGTGTAGAGGTAGTGGCGCACGCCCGCAGCGTGGAGCGTCCGCAGACATTCGCCCAGGCCGGCGTAGGGCGCAAAGCCGCTTTCCCTGGCGTGATAACGCGCGAATACCTCCATCACGCGCGCAGCGTCCAGCCCCGCCATCCCGGCGCAGTGCTGCGCCGCGGAAAACACCGAGACCTTCAGCAGGGAAAGGGCCTCCCGCGGCGTGACCAGCGCGGAACAGCCCAGCTCATCCAGCGTGCACAGAAAGGCATGGGTCACGTTGGGATAGGAGTCGTACAGCGTTCCGTCAAAATCCCAGAACAGATGGCGAACAGGCTTCATTCGTCTTTCCCCTCATCGGCCTTTTCGCCCTCTTTGGGGTCGGCCTTGTCAGGCGACTCTTCCTCGGACGCCTCCGGCTCCACCTTGCTGACCAGGGCCTTTTCCACGCGATGGTCCACGATGCTCTCCACCTGGATGTGCAGGCCGTGCATGGTCACTTCCGGCGTGCTGCCGTCTTCGGGAATGCTGTCGAAGGAGCTGAATACCATGCCGCCCAGCGTGTCGTATTCCTCTTCCAGCGGCAGGTCCACCTCCAGCGCCTCGGCCAGGGTTTCCAGGTCCACGGTGCCGGTGACCCGCCACAGGTTGTCGCCCAGCTTTTCAATTTCGGCGTCCTCGTTGGGGTCAAATTCGTCGTAGATGTTGCCGACGATCTCCTCCAGCAGGTCCTCCATGGTCACGATGCCGCTCATGCCGCCGTATTCGTCCACGACGATGGCCAGATGCGTCTTTTGCTTTTGCATGTTGCTAAACAGCGTGTCTGCGGGCACGGTTTCGGGTACCAGATAGGGACGGCGCAGCAGCTCGCGCAGGGGCTTGGGCGCGTCCAGCTGGGCGTTGAGCAGGAAATCGCGGGTGTTGAGCACGCCTACGATATCATCGATATCGCTGTCATATACCGGGAAGCGGCTCAGGCCGCTTTCACGAATGGTACGGAGGATCTCCTCGCTGCTTTCGCCCACATGCAGGGCCACCACATCCATGCGGTGCACCATCACGTCGGCCGCGGTGGTGTTGTTGAACTCAAAGATGTTTTCGATCATGGCGCGCTCATCCTGCTCGATGGCGCCGTTTTCGCTGCCGATATCCACCATCATGCGGATCTCCTCCTCGGTGACTTCCTCGGAGGAATCATTGGGGTTGATGCGCAGAAGACGCAGCATTCCATTGGTGGAGACGGTGAGCAGCCACACCAGGGGCAGGAAGAATTTCGACATGCCCCGGATGATCGGGCAGGCGATGCGGGCGATGCGTTCGGGGTCCTTGAGCGCGATGCGTTTGGGCACCAATTCGCCCAGCACGATCATGAAATAGCTTAGGATCAGCGTGATAAGCACCACGCATACGGTGTGCAAAACGGCGGGGGAAAGCAAAGTAAAGCCCGCGCGGGTCAACGCGCCCGAAAGCACGGAAGCGAAGCTGTCCGCCGCAAAGGCGCTGGCCAGGAAGCCGCTGAGCGTGATGCAGACCTGAATGGTGGACAGGAAGCGCGTGGGCGATTCGATCATGTGCAGCATGAGCGCGGCCTTCTTATCGCCGTCCTCTGCCTGCTTGCGGATCCGATTTTCATTGAGAGATACCACCGCCGTTTCGGTGGAGGCGAAAAACGCGTTGATGAGAATCAACAGAAGCTGAAACAGAAGCTGACTGCCTATGGGGTCGTCCAAGAGAATACCTCCTTGCGGATTTGCGGCTCAGCCGCATAATACAGCATTATAGCATAAAACAGCGCCATATGCATCCATTTTATGTGAAATGAATGAAAAAACCCACGCCGGGCGGGCGCGGGAGAGGCAGTGCGCACGGCGTTACATGCGCGCATTGTTTTCCAGCGTCCGCCGGAAATCCTTGATCCTTTTGTTGAGCATCAGGAAGGATACCAGGTCCAGCACGCCTTCCACCATCAGGGAAACCCCTACGAACTGGGTCAGCACCGAGGCGATGAACAGGGGACGGGTGATAGCCAGCGCGCCCAGCACGAAGGACACAAGCGCGGCCACCAGCGCATACCACCAGCGCTGATCGCCGATGCGCTTGAGATCAGCCGTCATCTGCACCTTGCCAAAGCCGCCCACCAGCAGCGCTACGCCCCAGACGAAGGGCAGCACCTCAGCCAGGAAGAGAGGATTGAACAGCAGGAGCAGCGCAAAGCACAGCGCCACCAGGCCGGCGGACAGCTGCAGCCCCATCACGCCGTCCAGGATGCTGCCGCGCAGATAGGATACGATGGAACGCACGCCCACTGCGCATAGAAGAATCGCCAGCGCCACGTTGGCGATGCTTAGCGCCAGGTTGGGCAGCAGCAGAAGCAGCAGGCCGCACACCAGGTAGAATACGATTGCGGTCCAGTAGGAGGAATTGCGGTTGAAATCACGGGTAAAGATCGTCATGGCGTTGAAAACGCATCCTTTCTTGTCAATTCAATGGGTTGGGAAAGGCGCCTCACTTGCCGAAGAAGGCGAAGATGGTCTCGATCACGCGGGCGCAGTCGGCTTCGGTCAGTTCATAGAACATGGGCAGGCGCAACAGGCGCTCGCTCAAGGCGGTGGTGTAGCGGTCCTCCCCGGCGAAGCGGCCGTACTTGAGGCCCGCAGCGGCGGAGTGCAGCGGGATGTAGTGGAACACGGCGCAGATATCGTGCTCGGCCAGGTAGGCGATCAACCGGGAGCGCTCCTCCAGGCTGCGCAGCTTGATGTAGTACATGTGCGCGTTATGGACACGGTCGGCAGGCACCTTCATGCGCTCGATCAGACCGCTTTCCTCCAGCGGCGCAAGCCCTGCCTCGTACTGCTCCCAGCGGGCCATGCGAGCCGCGGCGATGGCCGCGCGCTGCTCCAGCTGCGCCAGCAGATAGGCGGCGTTGAGTTCGCTGGGAAGGAAGGAGGAGCCGATGTCCACCCAAGTATATTTATCCACCTGCCCCCGGTAGAAGCGGCTGCGGTCCGTGCCCTTTTCGCGGATGATTTCGGCGCGCTCCACCATGCGCGGATCGTTAAGGATGACCGCGCCGCCCTCGCCCATGGAGTAGTTCTTGGTCTCGTGGAAGCTGAAGCAGCCCACGTCGCTCATGGAGCCGGCAGGGCGCCCCTTGTAGAAGGAACCCACGGCCTGCGCCGCATCCTCCACCACAGCCAGCCCGTGCTCGCGCGCGATGGCGTTCAGCGCGTCCATGTCGCAGCACACGCCCGCGTAGTGCACCGGCACGATGGCGCGCGTGCGGGACGTGAGCGCCGCGCGCACGTACGCGGGGTCGAGGTTCATGGTGTCGGGCTCCACGTCCGCAAAGACGATCTTGGCGCCGCGCAGGGCAAAGGCGTTGGCCGTGCTCACAAAGGTGAACGACGGCATGATCACCTCGTCTCCGGGCTTGATATCCAGCAGGATGGCCGCCATTTCCAGCGCCGAGGTGCCGGAGGTGGTCAGAAGCGCCTTGGGCGCGCCGGTTAGGGCCTCCAACGCCTCGTTGCAACGGCGGGTAAAGGGACCGTCGCCACAGATCTTGCGGCTTTGAATCACCTGGGACACATAATCGGAGCACTGGGGCACATACGGGGGAATATTAAAGGGCAACAACGGTTTCGCCTCCCCTGAAAAATCGGATCACAAAATTCATTATAACACGGCTTGCGCATTCTGTCATTGGGCATTTGCCACAATATCGGATATGCCGTCCAAAAACAGCGAAACGATGTCGATATCGCTGGTTTGGTACAGCATGCGGCTGCCCACCACGTCCTCGACCTCGTTGACCACGGGACGGCCCCGGTCGAATATCAAATCCACGCCTGCCAAGGTGAGCGGCGCGCCTGCGCGCGCGAAGCGGCCGATCACCGCCTGCGCCAGGGCGCGCTCCTGCGGGGTGAGACTGTGCAGGGCAACGCTGCCGC
>USFL01000178.1 GCA_900553905.1 uncultured Eubacteriales bacterium
GTGGAACTGGAACAGAAGCGCATGTATGACAGCGATGTGTTCATCGCCTATGTCAAGATCGCCACGCCCTCGCAGCTGCGAACCGCGGTAGCGGGACAGAAGATCGGCTCCTCCAGCACCAACCAGACCACAACCATAGCCAGGAATTACAACGGCATCGTAGCGATCAATGGCGATTATTTCACCAAGACCAAGGCCGGCTACATCGTGCGCATGGGAGAGACCTATCGGGAAAAGACCAGTGCTAACATGGACCTGCTGCTCATCGACGAGCTGGGCGACTTTCACATCTGTTTGCATGGGCATGACGTACAGGAAAACAGCATAGCGGCCTTCAAATCCGAGCATGAGATCATCAACGGCTTCTTCTTCGGCCCTGCGCTGGTAGTGGATGGCGAGGTGCAGGAGATTCCCGAAAATTATCAGTTTGATCCCCACCAGAAAAACCCGCGCGCGGGCATCGCGCAGCTGGGCACGCTGACCTACGCGCTGGTTGCGGTCAACGGCCGCACAGACCAGTCCGCGGGCGTGACGTTGGCGGAGTTTGCCGATATCATGGGCCAGCTTGGGGCGAAGCAGGCCTATAACCTGGACGGCGGCAACAGCGCGACGCTGGCCTTCAACGGCGAGGTCTACAACGACAAGCCCCAGGCTGAACGCGCCGTGACCGATATTATCTACTTTGCCAGCGCCACAGCGGGGGAATGAGGGCGATGGACAGCACCTTTACCATTCTGGGGCTGACGGCGCATGCCTATGGGCTGTGTGCCAGCGCTGCGGCGTTTGTGCTGCTGGGCGGCATGGCCATCCTTGCACGCAGGCGGCGCATGCCCGCGGGGCTGACGGGACTGTTCGGCCTGCTGGGCATTCCGCTGGGCATCGTTTGCGCGCGGGCGTTGTACTGCGTGTTCCACCTGTCCGATTTTTGGGAAACCTATGAAAACCCCTGGCTGATGCTGCGTTTCTTCGACGGCGGCCTGGCCATGCCGGGCCTGCTGGCGGGGCTCGCGCTGGCGGCTGTAATCAGCGCGCGGCTGGTGAAGGCACGCCCCGCCGCTGTGCTGGATCTGATGTGCATTCCGCTGGGCCTGTCCATTGCCCTTTTGCGCCTGGGTGAGCAGTTTACCGATCTGGGCGTGGGCAAAGCTGTGAAGGAGGGCGCCCTGACCGCAGCGATGCCCTGGCTGTTTCTGCAAAGCCGCATGGGCGTGGCGGTGGAATACCGGCTTAACGTATGGGCCTATGAGGCCGTGGCGGGCGTGCTGATCTTTATAGCCACACTGGCGGCCTCACGGTGGCTGAGCCGCCGGGAATGCTCGCGGCAGGGGGACACGGCGCTGTTTTTCATGGCGCTGCTGGGCGCTTCCCAGGTTTTCCTGGAAAGCCTGCGCGACGATGGGCATATGCTGGTGATCTTCCTGCGCGTGGGCCAGCTGGCCGCCGCGCTGATGACGGTGTTCGCCTGCGCTGCCTTCAGCGTGCGCTATGCGCGTCTCGGCCGGGGAAGCGCGCGGCTGTGGCTTGGCTGGGCCGTGATGTTCCTTTGTATGGCGGGCGTGGTGCTGCTGGAGTTTTCGCTGGATGGGCGCCTGTCCTGGGGAGAACCGTCCATGGGACGGGACTACGCGCTGATGGCCGTGCTGTGCGCGGGGATGTTCGCCGTTCCCGCCTTGCTGATGCGCGCGGTGTGCGGCGGCGCGAGAGCGTGCCGCACATCCGGGGAGGCCCGCGCATGACCAGTGCATGGACGCGGGAAACGCCCATTGGGGCCCTGACATTGACAGAGGAGGCGGGCGTGCTGACGGGGGTGCTGTTCGGTCCGCACGCGC
This sequence comes from uncultured Eubacteriales bacterium, assembly GCA_900553905.1. GTDB lineage: Bacteria > Bacillota > Clostridia > Christensenellales > Aristaeellaceae > Limiplasma > Limiplasma pullistercoris. The sequence goes on from USFL01000178.1 coordinate 1,830, forward strand.
CCCAGGGCGCGCTGATTGCGGAAACGTCGCTCATCCGGCGTGCGTTTGCGCAGTTAGAGGAATACTTTTGCGGCGAGCGGACGGTTTTTGACCTGCCGCTGGATGCGCGGGGCACGCCGTTTCAGCGGCGCTGCTGGCAGGCGCTGCTGGAGATTCCCTACGGGCAGACGCGCACCTACGCCCAGCAGGCGCAGGCCGTGGGCAGCCCGCGCGCATATCGGGCCGTGGGCATGGCCAATCACCGCAACCCTTTGCCCGTCTTGATTCCCTGCCACCGCGTGGTGGGGGCGGACGGAAGCCTGACCGGTTACGCGGGAGGGCTTGAGATCAAAAGAAAGCTGCTTGAAATCGAACAATCCCGGAAAGGATGATCGCAATGATCCACCGCAAGACCAAGATCGTATGTACGCTCGGCCCCTCCACCGAGGACGACGCCGTCCTCCGCGAACTGATTCTGTCGGGCATGAACGTAGCCCGGCTCAACTTTTCGCATGGAACGCACGAAACGCATCTGAACAACATCCGCCGCATCGAGGCGTTCCGGCGAGAGCTGAACCTGCCCATCGCCATCATGCTGGACACCAAGGGTCCGGAAATCCGTTTGGAAACGTTTGAAAACGGCAAGGTCCAGCTCAAGAAGGGCCAGACCTTTACTTTGCTTACCCAGAGCGTGGTGGGCAACGCCGAGCGCGCCTCCATCACCTACCCCGACCTGCCGCGCGATATCCAGGAAGGCACCACCATCCTCATCGATGACGGCCTGGTGGGCATGACCGTGCGCAGCCTCACCGCCAGCGAGATCGTCTGCATCGTCAACAACGACGGCGTCATCTCCGACCGAAAGAGCGTCAACGTCCCCGATGTGGACCTCAGCATGCCCTACCTCAGCCCCAAGGACCGCGAGGACATCGCCTTCGGCGTCAAGAACGGCGTGGACTTCGTCGCCGCCTCCTTCACCCGCAGCGCGGAGGACATTCTGGACGTGCGCAAGCTCTTCAGCGCCCTGGGCCGCACCAATGTGTCCATCATCGCCAAGATCGAAAACATGCAGGGCGTGCAGAACATCGACGAGATCCTGCGCGTGAGCGACGGCATCATGGTGGCCCGCGGCGACCTGGGCGTGGAGATCCCGCTGGAGAAGGTGCCGGTCATCCAGAAGATGCTCATCCACAAGGCCTACTCCTCCGGCAAGCAGGTCATCACCGCCACCCAGATGCTCGACAGCATGATGAAGAACCCGCGCCCCACCCGCGCCGAGGCCGCCGACGTGGCCAACGCCATCTACGACGGCACCAGCGCCATCATGCTTTCCGGTGAGACGGCGGCGGGCCAGTATCCGGTGGAAGCCGTGCAGACCATGGCGCGCATCGCCATGTCCGCCGAGGCGGATATCAACTACCGCAAGCGCTTCAAGGAGCGCGACACCGATCTCACCCCCGACGTGACCAACGCCATCTCGCATGCCACCTGCACTTCGGCGCATGATCTGGGCGCGGCGGCCATTCTCACCGTCACCAAGGGCGGGCGCACCGCGCGCATGATTTCCAAGTACCGCCCGAGCTGTCCCATCATCTGCTGCACCACCGATGAAACGGTCTGCCGCCAGCTCAATTTGAGCTGGGGCGTGATCCCGCTCATGATCGAGGAGGCTACCAACACAGACGATCTGTTTGAGCGCGCGGTGCAGGCGGGCGAAGAAGCCGGGCTTCTGCACGATGGCGAGCTGGTGGTGATGACCGCCGGCGTCCCGCTGGGCATCAGCGGCACCACCAACCTGATGAAGGTGCATGTGGTGGGCCACATTCTGGTCACCGGCCACGGCGTGACGGAGCAGAGCTGCTGCGGCAGCCTGTGCGTGTGCCAGAACGGCGAAGAGGCCCTGCGCACCTTCCAGGACGGCGACATTCTGGTCATCCCCCAGACGAGCAACACGCTCCTGCCCCTGGTGCGCAAGGCCAGCGGCCTGATCCTGGAGGATTCCAACCCCAACGGCCACGGCGCCATCGCCGGTATGAGCCTGAACATCCCCGTGATCATCGGCGCGGAAAACGCCACCCGCATCCTCAAGAGCGGCGCGGTGGTGACGCTGGACGCCGAGCGCGGCATGGTCAGCTGCAACTCCACCCGCTCGATGTGAGCCCGCGCAGGGGGAACGAGCCATGAACGTATTGGTCAGCGCGTGCCTGATGGGCTTTCGATGCCGGTATGACGGCGGGACGCAGCGCCTGGACTGCCTGGACGATCTGAGGAAACGCCACGTCCTGATTCCCGTCTGCCCAGAGGTGATGGGCGGCCTGCCCACCCCGCGCGAACCTTCCGAAATCCGGGACGGACGGGTGGTATCGCGCGACGGTCGGGATGTGACGGAGGCGTTTTGGCGCGGCGCGCAGGAGGCGGAGAAGATCGCGCGGGCCTGCGGCTGCGAGTGCGCGCTGCTCAAGGAGCGCAGCCCTTCCTGCGGCCTGGGAAGGATCTACGACGGGACCTTTACCGGCACGCTCACGGACGGCGACGGCCTGTGCGCGCGCCTGCTTTCGGAGCGGGGCGTCAGGGTGATCGGCGAGTAACAGGCGCAGGAGCTGCTGA
>USFL01000179.1 GCA_900553905.1 uncultured Eubacteriales bacterium
CCGGCGAGATGGAGTTCCATCCCGGCGCGATCATGTGCCAGATCGCCCTGGCGGACGAGATCAACCGCACCTCGCCCAAGACGCAGTCGGCTCTGCTGGAGGTCATGGAGGAATACCAGGTCACGGTGGACGGCGTGACCCATCCCCTGCCCAAGCCCTTCATGGTGCTGGCCACGCAGAACCCCGGCGAATTTGTGGGCACCTATCCCCTGCCCGAAGCGCAGATGGACCGTTTTTTCCTGCGCGTGTCGATGGGCTATCCCTCCCTGGAGGAGGAGATGGCGGTGCTGGAGCGCTTCTCCGGCACGGTCAAGCCCCAGGCCAGCCTGACCGCCGTGTGCTCCGCGCGCGACGTGATCGCCATGCAGGACATGGTGGGCACGGTGTACTGCTCCAAGGAAGTACGTCACTACGTGGCCAACATCGCCGCCATGACCCGCACGCATCCCAGCCTGCAGCTGGGCGTGTCCACGCGCGGCGCCATCGCCCTCATCCGCGGCGCGCAGGCGTGCGCGCTGCTCAATGAGCGCGACTACATTCTGCCGGAGGACGTGCAGCGCATGGTGCTGCCGGTTCTGGCCCACCGCATCACCCCCAACCCCGAAGCCAAGATGAAGGGCATCAGCGCCGAACGCATCCTCATCGCCGTGGTTGAGAACGTGCCTGTTCCCCTGCGCCTGAGCTGACCGCCCCGGCGCAGCCCATTCCACACGAAAGGAGTCCCTGCCGGTGAAGAAGGCCAACGCGACCCTGGCCACATGCTTCGGCTTTTTTCTGCTGTGCGCGCTGTCGATGGGCAACCGCATGTACCTGCTCATCGCGGCGATCATCGCGTTGGCATGGGTCTTTTCTCTGGCCAGCGTGCGCATGGCGGAAAAGAGCGTCAAGGTGGAAAACGCCCTCAGCGGCGCGAAGGTCAACCGCGGCGAGGTGGTCAGCATGGAGATTTCCGTCAGCCACCGCAGCCCTCTGCCCATCGCCCCGGTGGCACTGCACATGCGCGCCACCAGCAACACCCCCGCCGGCACCATCCACCTGACCCAGCTGGGCCGGCGGCGGCAGCGCGTGGTGCACAAGTTCGCGGCCGACCATGTGGGCGCGATGTTCCCCGGCGTGGAAAGCTACGAGGTCAGCGATGTATTCGGCTTTTTCAAGCGCGAGCACAAGCCCGACATGGCCGGGCAGGAGCTGCTGGTGCTGCCGGTACCCTTCGATGTGGAGCCGCTGACCTTCGCGGCGGGCGACATGGGCGTGGAAACCATGCGCCGCGCCATGGAGGACCCCTCCAGCCCCAATGATTTCCGCGCCTATCAGCAGGGCGACCCGCTCAAGCGCATCCACTGGAAAATGAGCGCCCGCAAGCGCGAGCTGTTCGTCAAGCAGTTTGAGGAGCCGGCCCTGCCCGACGCCCTGGTGATGCTGGACACCTCGCCCCCGCAGCTTGCCGAGGGCCTGCCCGATGATCAGAGCGCCTTTTTGAAGGACGCGCTGCTGGAGACCGCCGCCAGCGTGGTGGCCTGCCAGATCCGCCAGGACAACCCCGTGCGCATGCCCCTGGTGGGCGACCGCCCCATGGAGTATTCCAGCCGCATGGGCCTGCCGGTGCTTTTGGACGAGCTGGCGCGCTGCACCTTTAATGAAACCGAGCGCTTTGAGCGCGTATTGATGATGCAGCTGGCGGAGCTGCGCAAGACCGGCGCGGTGGTCATCATCACCACGCGCCTGACCTCCGCCGTGGTGGACATGATCGTGCGCATGAAGCGCATGGGACCCAACGTGCGCCTCTACCTGGTCACCTTCGTGGCGGAAAACCCGGAAACGCTGCCGCTGGTGGCCAAATTGCAGCACGCCGGGGTGGAGGTCAACTATGTGACGCCGCAGGGCGCGTAACCGCTCTGCCAAAGCCGCTGTGGAAAGGAGGGGAAGTCCGTGCGCAAGCCTGCGTTTTTGTCCAATGAACGCCTGTCGCGCTTTCTGGTCAGCCTGCTGATGACCATGGGGCTGCTGCTTCCCCTGATGTTCACCTTTGAGGCGGAGAGCGCCCTGCCGCTGGCCATCGCCTCGGCGGCGGCGGTGACGGTGCTGTGCACCGCGCTGGGAACGCTCCGCCGCGGCCGCCTGATCCTGGGCATTACCTGCGCCGCCCTGCTGGCCGTGCAGCTGGCCTTGCCCCAGATGGGGCTGATCGGCTGGGCCATGGAGGCGTTCAAGGCCATGTCCCTGTATCTCAACGGCGTGAAGGCGGCCACGCCGCTGTTTGCCAGGCAGCTGGGCCTTACCCTGGGCGTGGTGATCGCAGGCGTCAGCTACCTGTTTTCCTCGCGCAACGTCGGCTTTCTTCCCGCCACTATTCTGGTGGTGCTGATGCTCTTCGGCATGTGGAGCCTGTGCCAGTCGGAACACCTGTGGTACGCCACGCCCGCGCTGGTGGCGCTGCTGCTTCTGGTTTCGCAGACCTCGCATGAAAAGACCAACCTCTTTGAGGTGCTGCCCATGGCTGTGGCGGTGGTGGCGCTGGCCATGCTGCTGCTCCCTTCCGGACAGACGGTGGTGCAGCCCCTCTACGACAAGGCGATGGAGCTTCGCCAGACCATTTCGGACTATCTGTTTTTTACCGACCCGCGCAACGTGTTCACCCTGGGCGCCTACGGCTACTATCCCCAGGGCAACACCCGTCTGGGCGGCCCTGCCGAGCCCAGCGACTCGCCGGTCATGACCGTCAAGACCGATTCGCGCACGCTGCTGCGCGCCATCTCCAAGGACGAATATACCGGCCTGACCTGGCGCAGCACCGGCTCCGCCAGGCGCTGCCTCTACGTGAGCCCGCGCTGGCAGAGCCTTAGGGAAAGCGTGTTCCTGGAGAACATGCCCTCTGACGTGGTTCGCAGCGCGAGCACTTTGCTGGACGAACATGCCGTGAGCATCCAGATGCAGGATACCGCCACCAGCACGCTGTTCACCCCCCTGTTTCTGCGCCAGTTTTCGTCCCAGACCAACATGGTCGCCTATTTCAACGACAGCAGCGAGCTCTTCACCACGCGCGATTTGCAGCGCGGCGACCGCTATACCGTCTTTGCCCCCATTCTGGAGGGCGGAAATACGCAGCTGGGCGCGCTGATCGCCGCGGCGCCCAAGGGCGACGACCCCTATTATGACGAGATCCGCAGCAGCTATCTGCAGCTGCCCGAACATCTGACCGGTACCTCGGACGCCGAGCGCATGCTGGCGGACGTCAATAACATAACCGCCTCCTCGGCCACCCCCTACGAAAAGGCATGCGCCATCATGCGCCACCTGCAGCGCTACTACCGCTATACCCTCACGCCTGACATCCCGCCCGATTCGCAGGACTTCGTCACCTACTTCCTCTACGTGGGCAAGGAGGGGTATTGCACCTACTTTGCTTCGGCCATGACGGTGCTGTGCCGCATGGCGGGCCTGCCCGCGCGCTATGTGGAGGGTTTTGTGGCCCAGCCCGGCTCGGACGGCTTCGCCTATGTGACCGGCAAGGACGCGCACGCCTGGACCGAGGTCTACTTCGAGGGCTTCGGCTGGGTGCCTTTTGACGCCACGCCGCAGCAGCAGGAGATGGGGAACGACAACCAGCAGGACCAGCAGCCGCCGGAGCCCAGCCCTTCGCCCACGCCCAGCCCCCAGCCGCCTGAGCAGGACGAGCCGGACGAGGAGCCTACCCCCAGCCCCGAACCGCAGCCCGAACAGGACCCGGACGTGCCCCCGCCCCCGGAGGACCAGCCGCCCTTCCCATGGTGGCTTGTGCTGATCGCCGCCGCGCTGGCCGCGCTGATCGTGCGCATTCACCTGCGCATGCCCGCGCACATGGCCGCCAAGGCGACCGGCGACACGGACAAGATCTTCGTCTACGGCAGCGCCGTCTATACGCTGCTTCGCCTGATGAAATACAAGCCCGCTCCGGGCGAGACGCCGCTGTTTTTCGCCCGCCGGCTGGACCGGCAGAAGGCGTTGCCCGTGCAGGTGCTGCCCCTGTGGCGCATCATGGCCATGAGCCATTACAGCCGCGTGGAACCCGGTCCTGCCGAAACCGCGCGCGCCAAGGACGTCTTCAGCAGGCTTTATAAGCTGCAAAGCCCTCTGCGCAAGCTGCGTTTCATGTTTGCCGTCGCCTTTGGCAAGGGCGCCTACACCGGCCTGGATACGCCCCTGATGCACGAGGAGCCCAAGCCGCAGTACGACTATGCCTCCGCCGTGGCGCAGAAGAAGGGCAAGAAGGGCCGCAAGGCCAAGGGAAAGCGCAAGCAGGCACAGCCGAAGAAACAGCCGAAGAAGCAACCCAAGCACTCCAAGGCGACGCCGCCCGCAGCCGGGAAGCCGCAGGGACCCGCGCCGCGCCCGCAGGCTCCCGCAGAGCCCAAGGCGCCGCAGCAGCCCAGCG
>USFL01000180.1 GCA_900553905.1 uncultured Eubacteriales bacterium
TGCATGCGCGGTATACGAAGCTCGGGAACCGGGCCGGGACGCGCGCGGCGCGGTCCGGCGTTCGCCCGGCCTGCGGTCCTTCGCTCTGCGCTCTTCACTCATAAACGCACCTCGTCAAGCATCGTTCCTTCGGGGATGGGATGTCCCAGCAGAAAGGCCTTCGCGTCCATGCGGCGGGCGTTGGGCGCCTGCACCTCCAGCAGCGAGAGCGCCCCATCACCGGTGGCCACCACCAGTCCGTCGCGCTTGTTGGCCCGGAGCACCGTGCCCGGCACGCCCGAAGCCCCATTAAATGCGGCGGCGCTCCACACCTTGAGCGCGCCCTCCGCCAGCGGCACAAAGGCGCAGGGCCACGGCGACATGGCGCGCACGCGGTTCACGCACTCGCGCGTGGTCCCGGCAAAGTCCAGGCGGCCCATCTCCTTGTCCACCTTGGGATCGTAGGTGGCGAGGGCCTCGTCCTGCTTCTCGCGGGGGCAGTCGCCCGCCTCCAGGAGGCGAAGCGTCTCGATGAGCAGTTCCGCGCCCATCTTTGAAAGCCGGTCGGTGAGGGTGCCCGCGGTATCGTCGGGCAAAACGGGGGTCTCGGCGCGCAGCAGCATATCGCCCGTGTCGATGCCCCGGTCGGTAAACATGGTGGTCACGCCCGTCACTTCATCGCCGCTTAGAATCGCCCACTGCACGGGGGCCGCGCCCCGGTGCCGGGGCAGGAGCGAGGCGTGCACATTGACCGTGCCCAGGCACGGCACGTCCAGCACCTCCTGGGAGAGAATCTGCCCGAAGGCAGCGGTCACGCACACGTCCGGCGCGAGGGCGCGCAAAGGCTCCAGCCCGTCCGCGCGGATTTTCAGCGGCTGAAACACGGGGATGCCCAGGCGCAGGGCCAGCTCCTTGACGGGGCTCATCTGCACCTTGCCGCCGCGGCCCTTGGGCCGGTCGGGCTGGGTAAAGACGCCGGCCACCTCGTAGCCCGCGTCCACCAGCGCCTGAAGCGTAGGCACGGAAAAGTCCGGCGTGCCCATAAAAACAACCTTCACTCGCCTTCCTCCTCCCCATCCGTCTCCGCTTCGCCGTCCTCCTCCTCTTCGTCGGGGAAGATTTCGCGCACCATTTTGTCTACATACAGGATGCCGTCCAGATGGTCGATCTCATGGCAGAAGGCGCGCGCGAGGAAACCCTCGCCCGTCACCTCTATGGGCTCGCCATGCGCGTTCTGGGCGCGGACGGTCACGCGCTCCGGACGCACCACGATGCCGGAGCGGCCGGGCACGCTCAGGCACCCTTCGGGGCCGGTCTGCTCGCCCTCGGCGGCTACGATTTCGGGGTTGACCAGCTCGATCAGCCCCTCCCCCACATCCACCACGACCGCCCGCTTGAGGATACCCACCTGCGGCGCGGCCAAGCCAACGCCATCGGCCTTGTACATGGTGTCGGCCATGTCCTTGAGCAAAATGCGCAGGCGAAGGTCAAATTTCTCGACCTTTTTGGCATGCTTGCGCAGCTTTTCGTCTCCGATTTCCACAATCCTTCTGGTTGCCATTTCAAACCAAACTCCTTATTCCCCTACATCATGGTAGCGGGGTTCACTTCACAGTAAACGGCGCACACGCCGTCCTCAACGCCCGCCAGCTCGGCCAGAAGGGCCAGCAGGGGCGACGCGTCCGGGTGATCGAACAGCTTCATCAGCACATGATAACGGAATTGTCCGCGGATGCGCTTGACCGGGGCCTCGTCGGCGCGCAGCATGAGCGTGCGCTTCTTCTGCGCCGGGTGCGACAGCAGGTAGGTACGCACCACGTCGTAGAGGCGTTCGGCGGTCTGGCGGGCCGCCTCCTCGTCGGGGCTTTCCACCAGCAGGCGCGCAAGCAGCGTAAAGGGGGGGTACAATCCCGCGCGGCGGCGGCTGAACTCCTGCTCGAAAAACGCGCGATAGTCCTGCGCGGCGGCGGCGCGAATGCAGGAGTCCTCCGGCTTGTAGGTCTGCACGATCACCTCACCGGGAAGCCCGGCACGGCCCGCGCGGCCCGCCACCTGGGTGATGAGCTGAAACGTGCGCTCCGGCGCGCGGTAATCCGGCAGGTTGAGCGTCATATCCGCCGCGACCACGCCCACCAGCGTCACGCGCGGAAAATCCAGCCCCTTGGCGATCATCTGCGTGCCGATGAGCACCTGCGCCTCGCCCCGGCCGAATCGGTCGAGCAGCTTTGCGTGCGCGTCGCGGCCGCGGGTGGTGTCGATATCCATGCGCACGGTCCCCACCCCGGGAAACAGGCGGTGAACCTCCTCCTCCACGCGCTGGGTGCCGCTGCCGAAGTAGCGGATGTAACGGCTGCCGCATTCGGGGCAGGTTTCCGGCGGGGTGCGCTCCGCACCGCACATGTGGCACCGAAGCTTTCCGGGTCCCTCGCCGCCCGGCTCGCGATGGAGCGTCATGCTCAGGTCGCAGCGCTCGCACTTGACCACGTATCCGCAGCTGCGGCAGCTGACGAAGGTGTTGTACCCGCGCCGGTTGAGAAACAGCATGGCCTGCCGCCCCGCCCGCAGGCATTCGCCCAGCCGCTCGATCAGCAGCTGGCTGAAGATGGAGCGGTTTCCAGCCTCCAGTTCGCGCCGCATGTCCACCACGGTGACATCCGGCAGAGGCAGCCCTCGCACGCGGCGGGGCATCTCCACCAGCGTGTAGTCGCCCCGGCGGGCCATGGCGAAGGACAGGATGCTGGGCGTGGCGCTGCTGAGCACCAGCGTGGCCCCCTCGCGGGCGCAGCGGCTTGCGGCCACGCGGCGTGCGTCATAGCGGGGGTGCTTGTCGCTGAGGTAGGTCTGCTCATGCTCCTCGTCGATCACGATCAGGCCCAGATTTTCGACGGGCGCAAAGACCGCGCTGCGCGCGCCCACCACCACCCGCGCGTAGCCCAGGCGGATGCGCCGCCACTCGTCGCAGCGCTGACCATCGGTGAGGCGGCTGTGCAAGACTGCCGTCTCCGGCCCGAAGCGCGCGCGGAACCAGCGCACCATCTGCGGCGTGAGGGCGATCTCCGGCACGAGGATGATCGCGCCCTTGCCCGCCTTGAGCGCCTCGGCCACCATGGCGAGGTACACCTCGGTCTTGCCGCTTCCGGTGACGCCGTGCAGAAGAAACGCGCCCTCGCCCCGCCGCAGGGCCGGGAGCATCGTGTCCAGCGCTTCGCGCTGATCCGGCGTCCATTCCGGGGGCTGCGTATGCGCCGCGTCCGTCTCGCCATCGGGCGCGCGGAACACCTCCCGCTCCTCCAAAACAACCAGTCCGGCCTTCTCCAGCGCGTTCAGCGCCTCGCGCGGCTGGCTGACCAGCGGCTCCAGCTCCTTGACGGCGCGCGGCGTCCCCCCGTCCAGCAGCCGAAGCAGCATGGCCCGCTTGGGGGCGCGGCGCTGGGCCTGTGCGGCGGCTTCTGCGTCCACGCCTGGGGCCAGGCGGACATAGAGCGCCTTTTTGCGCTTCACGCGGCCGGTGCGCATGGCTGCGGGCAGCATCAGGCGCAGCGTCTCGGCCAGAGGGCAATGCGCCTGCGCGGACAGCTCGCGCGCCAGGTCCAGCAAGGGCGGAAGCAGCGCCGGACAGTCGTCCAGCATGGCGCCGACGGGGCGCAGCTTTTCGAGCGGCAGGCCGTCAGGCGGGGCGTCCAGCAGCTCCACCACGATGCCGTCCACCCGCCGCCGGCCCAGCGGCACGCTCACCCGCGCGCCCACCGATACCTCCGCGCCCTCCGGCACCAGGTACGAAAAGGGGCGGGCCACGTTTGTGTGCACCACATCCACAATCACCTGCGCGACCACGGCCCCGCCTCCTTTCGTATGCGTGCTTGTCAGCGATAGAAGCGGTTGCGCGGCCTGGGCACGCGGCCCTTGCGGTGCCGGCCCGTGCGGCGGAACACGCGCATCAAAATCCGAATGGCCACAAACACGCCGCCTACCGGCAAAAAGATCATGACCACCAGCTCCGCCGACAACGGCGGGAAGGGGTTGGGATCGGCGTAGACCTGCTCCACGATCTCCTCCAGCGAAAGAGGCGCGTTTTCACGGCGCGCGATGGTACGCGAGGCCACCAGGTCATAGGTGACGGGGCTGCCGCCGTCGGTGGGGTAATAGGTCATGGTGCCCATGACCTCACCCGCCTGAATGGGGGCGGCAAAATCGCGCGTGTACTCGATCAGCACGGTCTGCCGGAGGTTTCTGGCCATGCTTTCCATCTCGGCTTTGGTGGCCACGATGCTCACCTCGCGCGACCCGCTGCGGGCCTGCACATTGAGCTCCAGCCGGCCATAGCCCTCATCGTCCAGGGAGAAGCCGGAGGTTTCCACCATGATGGGGTTTTCGGCATACAGCTCCGCGGGCGTCATGCTCACGAACTGGGAAAAGCCGTATTCCA
>USFL01000181.1 GCA_900553905.1 uncultured Eubacteriales bacterium
GGTAGGGGCTGTTCTTGCCAGGCTGGGTGAGGGTGCCGCGGTAGAGGCGCACCTCCTCGGGCGAAAGCTCGCACACATACGCAAGCCCCCGCTTGATCCAGTCCACGGCGATGTCGTAGCACTGCTGATAGTATTCGCTGGCGAAGTACAGCCCGCCCTTCCAGTCGAAGCCCAGCCAGTGGATATCGGCCATGATGCCGTCCACATACTCGGTCTCCTCCTTGGCGGGGTTGGTATCGTCAAAGCGCAGGTTGGTCACGCCGCCGAAGCGCTCGGCGGTCAGAAAGTCCGCCACCAGCGCCTTGCAGTGGCCGATGTGCAGATAGCCGTTGGGCTCGGGGGGAAAGCGCGTGCGCACGCTTTGGCAGCGTCCGCTCCGTAAATCTTCCTGTACGGCGTCCCAGATAAAATTGGTCTTGGAGGTTTCCATGCTCGCGCCTTCCTTTCCATCATGTTTCCAGGCAGAACAAAGCCGCCGGTTCGCATCATTATAGAACGAAACGGCGGCTTTGGCAAGCCTGTACGGCTTGAAAATGCCGGTTTTGCGGCGTTTTGCGCCGAAGCGCCCCTCACTTTTCCCCCAGGAACCCCTCGATACGCTCCCGCGCGGCCCGCGCGTCGGCTCGGCCCAGGCGGTACTGCGCCTCCAGCACCTCCGGGTTCTTTTCCACCCGCCCGATGGGAACGCGGCGGGAGGGGTACAGCACCAAAGCCCGCCCCTCGGCCTGAGCCTGCTGTGCATAAGCCAGCGAGGCGTTGTATACCTCATGCCGCCGTTCGCTGGCCCGGACAAAGGCGGGATAGCGGCGGTAGCGCACGCGCATGAGCGCAAGCGACCGGTCCGGCTGCTTGACAAAGCCTTCCGGCTGCGTGCGCACCACGAGGCAGCGCGTGTAGCCCATGTCCTCGAAGCGCTTGAGCGGAATGGAATCCGCCGTGCCGCCGTCCAGGTAGCGCCGTCCCTCCCACGCCACGATGGTGGACACCAGCGGCATGGAGGAGCTGGCGCGCAAGGCTTCCAGCAACGTATGCGCGTCCCGCTTGCCGTCCAGGCATACGGCCTGACCCGTTTCCACATCGGTCGCCAGCGCGTAGAAGCGCACGGGGCTTTTCAAAAACGCATCGAAGTCGAACGGGTCCAGCCGGTAGGGCAGCTCCTCATAGCTGAAGGCGCGACCCACCAGGTCGCCCGTGACCAGCAGCGAGCGCAGGCTCATGAAGCGCCAGTTGCGGCAGTATTTCTTCGTGTAGCGGATGTTGCGCCCCTGCTGGCCAGAGACGAAGCTCGCCCCGTGAATGGCGCCCGCCGACACGCCCAGAATCCCGTCGGGCCTGACGCCCCAGTCCATCATCTCATCCAGCACGCCGGCGGTATAGATGCCGCGCATGCCGCCGCCCTCGAGCACAAAGCCCGTCCGTTCCATGGGAACCGCTTCCTCTCAACATGGGATACGTCCATTATACCACGGGATGGCAAGAGGAAAAAACCGGTTCCTCGCCGAGCCACAGCGTTACATCCTCCCGGCGAAGATACCCGTAGGTCCCCGGCTGATCCAGCGTGCCATCCAGATCATCCTCCGGCACAAACACGTGCAGCCAGCCGTCCTCCGTCTCGGCCAGCACAAGCAGGCGCTCCCCCGCTTCCAGCACGCACAGCGCGCCGCCGCCGTCCATGTCCGCCATGAGCCGGCTGCCGGCTGCGGCCGTCGTCACCGGGCAAGGGCTGGACGCGCGATACGCAAAATCCGGCCAGTTTGCAGGAAAGGAAACATATCCGCCGCTGACATAGCCCTGTGTATCGCCCACGCGCACATGATGCCACGCCGTCTCCGCGCCCGGCTCCCAGCCCAGCACCTGCGCCAGCGCCAGATGATATCTGCCCAGGCTGCGCGAGCGCGAGGTGGGTTCCGTGCGAAGGTTCGCGCCCCAGACGAGGCATAGGTCCGTCCCCTCAAACGCCGCGCGGCTCTCCTCCTCCAGCCAGCGGGCCTCATCGGCCGTCAAGGGCAGGCTGTCCAGCCGCGTTCGCTCTGCAAGCCACGTCTTGACCGGCACGACGAACCGCTCGCCGTCCATCTCCACCCCTCCGCTCAGGGCAAACGCCGTGCGACGGCCCGCCGTGTCCGTGTACTCCCTGACCTGCCACCCGCTGATCCTGTGGCAGCCAAGGCGCCAGCGCTCCTCACCCCCCTCCGTAGGAAGCAGCAGTTCGAAGTCGCACAGCCGCGTATTTTCATCCCACAGGGGGCTAACGGCGCATCCCTCGCCCAGCGGCAGGCCCAGAGCGCCAAAATCCTCCACGCGCGCGTTGCTGCCGCCCGGCTCCCAGCGAAGGCCCACCAGCGCGTACGCGCCGCCGCGCTCCACCACCATCAGCGCGCTGCTCGTAAACAGCAGGCCGTCCACATTTCCGGCCCCGGCCATCGGTTCCACCTCCAGCGCCGCCCCGCACACGCAGCGCGCGTCTCCCAGACCATGTCCGTCCATCAGGCTGCGCACGGCCTGCGGCGCATCCTCCTCAAAGGTGACGAGCGTCGTCCGTGCCCGGCCATCCTCCACGACCGTCTGCACCGTCATCTCCCCCCGCGCCACAGCGGGCATCGCCAGTACCAGCAGCATCAGCGCGACCTTCATCACCGCATGCTTCATATGGTTTTCCTCCCTTGCTCGCCGCTTTTCCGATCCGCCGGGCCCGCATGACCCAGCTCAGCGTGTCGAAAAAGCTCGCCTGCGGCGATCTTTTCCGACAGGTTTGCGCCGTTTCCCTCTCGTCCCCGCGGGACTCCCGGGCGGGAAACGGCATAAGGAAACCTTGCTACGCAAGGCTTCCGAACCCACCGCGCATGTCGCTGGGTTCGGAATACAGCCCGGAGGGCTGCGGCCCTCCGAACCTCCCTGAAGGGTTTATTGACAGTCTGCGCCGGGCCCGCATGACCCAGCTTCTTCCTGTGCGTCGTTTCTTTTTCCATAAATAGCAACGAGCGGGCCAGTCGAAACCTTGCCTCTTTCGCATTTTCCTTGACAATTTCCGCCATACCTGCTAGGCTTGTGCACAGCGCACAAATCAAAGCACAAAGGAGAGATTCCCATTCTGGACATCATTGCGTCCGTCAATCAGGCGGTCAACGACTTCGTATGGGGCGTTCCGGCCATGGTATGCATCCTCGGCGTGGGGCTGTACCTGAGCCTGCGCACCCGCTTTTTGCAGATTCGCAAATTCCCCACGGCCATCCGCGCCACGCTGGGGCGCATGTTCCAAAAAAAGACGGCGCAGGATGGCGCCATGACCCCCTTCCAGGCCGTGTGCACGGCGCTGGCGGCCACGGTGGGCACGGGCAACATCGCGGGCGTGGCCGGCGCCATCGCCATCGGGGGGCCGGGCGCGGTATTCTGGATGTGGGTGAGCGCCCTGCTGGGCATGTGCACCAAGTTTGCCGAGGTGACGCTGGCCGTGCATTTCCGGGAGCGCAACGCCCAGGGCGACTATGTGGGCGGTCCCATGTACTACATCAAAAACGGTCTGAGCCGGCGCTGGTACTGGCTGGCGGTGCTCTATTCCGTCTTCGGCGTCTTTACGGTGTTCGGAACCGGCAACGCCACGCAGGTCAACACCATCACCGCCTCCATCAACACGGCGCTGAGCAGCTACGGCCTGCTTCCCGCGGACGCGGTCACGCTATGCCGCTGGATCATCGGCGTAGCCATCGCGTTGATTCTGGCGCTGGTGCTGCTGGGCGGCATCAAGCGCATCGGGCGCGTGACGGAAAAGCTGGTGCCCTTCATGGCGCTGCTCTATGTGATGCTGGCGCTGGGCGTGGTGGCGCTCAATCTGGGGCGCGTGCCCGCGGTGCTGGGCGCCATCGTCACCGGCGCCTTCCAGCCCATGGCCGTCACCGGCGGCGTGGTGGGGAGCTTTTTCACCAGCATGCAAAAGGGCGTGGCGCGCGGCATCTTCTCCAACGAGGCCGGTCTGGGCACAGGTTCTATCGCCCATGCCTGCGCCGATACGCAGGAGCCGGTGCGGCAGGGCCTGTTTGGCATCTTCGAGGTCTTTGCCGATACCATCGTCATCTGCACCCTCACGGCGCTGGTTATTCTGCTCAGCGGCGTGCCCGTGGGCTACGGCCAGGCCGCTGGAGCGGAGTTGACTATCAGCGGCTTTGTCGCCACATACGGCAACTGGGTCACCATCTTCACCGCCGTGGCCATGTGCTGCTTCGCCTTCTCCACCATCATCGGCTGGGGCCTTTACGGCGCGCGGTGCGTGGAGTTCCTCTTCTCCTCGCGCGCCATCGCGCCATTCATGGTGGTCTATTCCCTGGTGGCCATCCTGGGCGCGACAGCGGACCTGGGCCTCCTGTGGAGCATCGCGGAAACCTTCAACGGC
>USFL01000182.1 GCA_900553905.1 uncultured Eubacteriales bacterium
ACCGGGGCCTGGGAAGGCGTGGCCGCGCTGCCTGCCGGGGCCTGCGCGCTGGCAGGCAGCAGCATGCGGGTGAGCGCCTCCTCCAAAGTGGCGATGGGACAGACCTCGATGGTGGTGTGCTCAAAGCGCTCCATACGGTTGTCCTGAGGGATGAGCACCGTGCTCAGGCCCGCGCGCTCCGCCGCCTCCACCTTGCCGGGCACGCCGCCCACGGGCTTGACCAGCCCGCGCACGGACACCTAGCCCGTGACGGCCACATGGCCGTCCACCGGCCTGCCGGTGAGGGCGCTGGCGGCCACCACGGCCATCGCCACGCCCGCCGATGGACCGTCCACCGGCGTGCCGCCGGGGAAGTTGATGTGCAGGTCATAGTCCTGTGTGCGGTAGCCCATGCCGCTTAGCAGCGTCATGACGTTTTCCAGCGAGCTGCGCGCCGTGGATTTGCGCTTGATGCGCCGGCCCTCCGCGCCCAGCTCCTCCTCCTCCACGATGCCGGTGATCGTCAGCCGGCCGCAGCCGGGCTGGGCCACGGCCTCGATTTCCATGGTCGCCCCCTGATAGCTGCCCACGATGGCCAGCCCGTGCACCACGCCCACGCGGTTGCGCGTGTCGGCGTGCTGGTCGGGCCGGGCGGCGTAGTGGCCGGAATAGACCACCCATTCCACATCCTCCGTGCGGATGTCGGTGCGCTCCTCCATCTGCGCAAGTCCTGCGCACATCTGCACGATGTTCACCGCATCGCGCCCGCAGGAGGCGAAGCGGCCCACCATGCGCGCGTCCTCCTGCGTCATCGTGAAGCCCGCGCGCTCGGCGGAATGGAAGGCGATGTCCGCGATTTCCTCCGGTTCCAGCGCGCGGAAAAAGACCTCCATGCAGCGGCTGCGAAGCGCGGGGGAGATGTCCTGCGGGCTGCGTGTGGTCGCTCCCACCAGGCGGAAGTCCGCTGGAAGCCCGTTTTTGAAAATGTCGTGGATGTAGCGCGGCACACCGGTGTCATCGGCGTTGTAGTAGGCCGATTCCAGCATCACCTTGCGGTCCTCCAGGACCTTGAGCAGCTTGTTCATCTGGATGGGGTGCAGTTCGCCGATCTCGTCCAGGAACAAAACTCCGCCGTGCGCCTTGCTCACCGCGCCGGGCTTGGGTTGGGGAATCCCCTGCACACCCAGCGGTCCGGCACCCTGATAGATGGGATCATGCACGCTGCCGATCAGCGGGTCGGCGATGGCGCGCTCGTCAAAGCGCACGCAGGTCGCGTCCATTTCAATGAAGGGCGCGTTGGCCAGAAAGGGCGTGCCCTTGCTCTTCTTCGCCGCCTCCAGCACCAGACGCGCGGCGCAGGTTTTGCCCACGCCCGGAGGTCCATAGATGAGCACATGCTGCGGGTTCTTTCCGCACAGAATGGCCTTGAGCGATTTGATGCCGTCCTCCTGCCCCACGATATCGGAGAACTTCGTCGGGCGGACGCGCTCGGCCAGCGGTTCGCTGAGCTTCAGGGCGCGCATCTTTTGCAGCCGCTCGTATTCCCGGCCGCTTTCGCGGCGGTTGGAGGGCTGTGCTCTTCGCTGCTGGCGCAGCTGGGTGTAGAAGTAAATGCCCACCACAATGGTGACCAATAGCTGAATGCCAAACAATACGGCGCTGACCAACGCTAGAAACCTCCATTCGCGGGACGCTTCCGCCTCCCCATGTTCCCCGGTAGCTTGTGAGGAACGCCGCCGTTCCATGTATGGGGGTTGCTGGCAGCGCCGTAGGATTGTGACAATCCGGCCCGACGTCTTGCATTTGCCCGCGAATGCCGCTATAATCGTTCTGCGCCGCTTTGCGCGCAAGTATGCCCGCTTTTTTCGCGGGCCATGGAGGATAACGATGCAGGAATCAAACCGCAAAAGCCTGCTGCTGCGCCTGCCTGTGCTGCCGCTTCGGGGGATGATGGTCTTTCCCCATATGGTTTTGCACTTTGACGTGGGCCGGCCCAAGAGCGTGGCTGCGCTGGAAAAGGCCATGATGGGCGATCAGCGCATCTTTCTGGTGGCCCAGATGGACGCTGAAATCGATGAGCCGGAGCTGAGTGACCTGTGCCGCGTGGGCACCATCGCCCAGATCAAGCAGGTGCTGAACCTGCCCGGCGACAGCATCCGCGTGCTGGTGGAGGGCGTCCGCCGCGGGGTGCTGGGGTCCGTTCTGGAGGAGGACCCGTGTATGATGGCCACCGTGCGCCTGGTGCGCGAGGACGCCGCGCCGGACACGGCCGAGATGAAAGCGCTGGTGCGCACCACGCACGCCTTTTTTGAGGAGTATTGCAACGCCAGCATGCGCGTGTCGCAGGAGACGCTGCGCTCGGTGATGGATGTGGACAAGCCCGATCAGCTGGCGGATATCATCGCCGCCAACGTACTGACCCGCCTGGAGGACCGGCAGGCCATTCTGGAAAAGCTGAAGGTGAAGGACCGGCTGGAAGCCCTCTGCGGCATTCTGGTGCGCGAAACCGAGCTGGCCGACGTGGAGAAGCAGGTGCAGGCCCGCATCAAGAAGCAGATCGAGAAAAATCAGAAGGACTATTACCTGCGCGAGCAGATCAAGGCCATCCAGACCGAGCTGGGCGACAAGGACGGGACCGATGTGGAGGACCTGCGCGAGCGCCTGGAAAAGACCCCGCTCAACGACGAAGCGCGCGAGAAGGCCGAGAAGGAGCTGGAGCGCCTTAGCCGCATGGCCCCCGGCACCCCGGAGATCGGCGTGAGCCGCACCTATGTGGAATGGATTCTCGACCTGCCCTGGGGCAAGACCACGCCGGACAATCTGGATCTCAAGCGTGCGCGTCGCGTGCTGGAGGAAAACCACTATGGGCTGGAAAAGGTGAAGGAGCGGATCATCGAATACCTTGCGGTGCTTCGCATGAAAAACGACATGAAAGGCCCGATCCTGTGCTTTGCGGGCCCTCCGGGCGTGGGCAAAACGTCCATCGTGCGGGCCATCGCCAAAGCGGTGGGGCGTCAGTTCGTGCAGATGTCGCTGGGCGGCGTGCGCGACGAGGCCGAGATCCGCGGCCACCGGCGCACCTATGTGGGCGCGATCCCGGGGCGCATCATTGCGGGCATCAAGCAGGCGGGCACGATGAATCCCGTGTTCCTCTTTGACGAGATCGACAAGATGAGCAGCGATTTCCGCGGCGACCCGGCGGCGGCCATGCTGGAGGTGCTGGACGCCGAACAGAACAGCGCCTTCCGCGACCATTACATGGAGCTGCCCTTTGACTTGAGCCGCGTGATGTTCATCACCACGGCCAATAATATGGAAGCCATTCCGCCCGCGCTGCTGGACCGACTGGAGATCATCGAGGTGCCCAGCTACACCGAGGAGGAAAAGCTCAAGATCGGCCGCAAGCACCTTTTGCCCAAGCAGCTTGAAGCGCATGGCCTCAAGCCCCGCAGCGTGCGCATGAACGACCGCGTGCTGCGCGCCGTGATCGAGGGGTATACCCGCGAGGCGGGCGTGCGCGAGTTGGAGCGTACACTGGCGCGCGTGGCGCGCAAGGCGGCGGTGGAGATGCTCGATCAGAAAACGGAAGAGATCACCGTCAATCAGGAGAAGCTGACCGCCTATTTGGGACAGCCGCGCTACACGCGCGAGCCGCTGGAGAAGGAAAACCGCGTGGGCGTCGTCAACGGACTGGCCTATACCAGTGTGGGCGGCGAGATGCTCAGCGTGGAATGCGCCGTACTCAAGGGAACCGGCGCGCTGCAGCTGACGGGCAAGCTGGGTGACGTGATGCAGGAGAGCGCAAAGGCGGCGCTGTCCTGGGTACGGGCTCACTGCGACCCGTGGGGCATTCCGGCCGACTTCTTCAAGCAGAACGACATCCACATCCACGTGCCGGAGGGCGCGGTGCCCAAAGACGGCCCCAGCGCGGGCGTGACGCTGGTGACGGCGCTGGTCAGCGCCCTGACG
This sequence comes from uncultured Eubacteriales bacterium, assembly GCA_900553905.1. Lineage (GTDB taxonomy): Bacteria > Bacillota > Clostridia > Christensenellales > Aristaeellaceae > Limiplasma > Limiplasma pullistercoris. Next base: position 3,949 of record USFL01000182.1, read on the forward strand.
TCTATCCCCGTGCGCCAGAACGTGGCGATGACGGGCGAAATCACCCTGCGAGGCCGGGTGCTGCCCATCGGCGGCCTCAAGGAAAAGCTGATGGCGGCATACCGCGCGGGTGTGCGCACGGTGCTTATCCCCCGCGAAAACCTCAAGGACCTGGAGGATGTATCTCCCACCGTGCGCGAGCGCATTGATATCCGGCCTGTAGACGACGTGGCGGAGGTGATTCGCGCCGCGCTGGTGTGCGAACCTCCCGTAATTGCCGATACGCCGCTGGAACTGCCCCTTACCGCCCCGCAGCCGGCGAAGCCCGGCATGTACAAAGGAGTATAGTATGGAAATCAAAACCGCGAGCTTCGTCATCAGCCTGGCCCAGTACCGTGAGGAACCTCCGGTCACGCTTCCCCAGCTTGCGGTGGTCGGCAAG
>USFL01000183.1 GCA_900553905.1 uncultured Eubacteriales bacterium
CGGGCTGGATGTTTACGGGGCTGACGGTGGCGTTCACCATCGCCTATCCCTTCTTCGTGCCGGTGCGGGATTTAAACGGCCTGCCCGTGAGCCATCTGAGCGTGATGGTGCTCATCTTGGCGATGGGCCTGTCGGGCATGCTGGAGTTCTTCACCATGGCGCGCTACCGCGTACTCATCGCCGCCGATCAGCGCACGTATGTCGTTTCGCTTGCCTCTATGAGCTCGCTGATGCTCTCGACCGCGCTGATCGTGGTGCTGCCCTACCTGGGCATGGACGTGATCGTGGTGCGGCTGGCGGCCTCGCTGACCATTCTGGTGCGGTCGGTGCTTCTGTCGCGCTATGCCAAAAAGCATTATCCCTACGTGGACCCCCACGCGGCGCCCAACCGCGCCGCCCTCTCCACCCGCTGGGACGCGCTGTCCGTGGAGCTGACCAACGTGTTCCAGCAGGGCGCGGGCGCCATTCTGGGCACGGTGGTGACGCGCGACGCGGGCCTTTTGAGCGTATACGGGGTGTACCACATGGTCACGGTGGGGCTGTGGGGAATCCTCAAGATGGGCACCACAGGCATCAACTCCATCTTCGGAAACCTTCTGGTCAGCGGCCGCAAAAGCGCCTTCCAGCGGGCGTACCGCGATTTTGAATGCCTGTATTACATGCTGGTAAGCATCCTCTTCGGCGCGGCGGCCGTGCTGATCGTGCCCTTTGTGACGCTCTACACCCACGGCGTGACGGATGCGGCCAACTACGACGCGCCGCTGCTGGGCATGCTCATCATCGCCGAGGCGGTGACCAACCACGCGAAAATGCCCATGGATCTGATGATCACCACCAGCGGCAAGTTCCGCGAGGTACGGTCCCACTGCTTCTGGCAGATCGGGCTGACCGTGGTGTGCGGCACGGCGCTGGGTCTGTTGCTGATGCCCTACGGCACCATGCGCGCGCTGTGCGGCATCGTGGCGGGCGTGTGCGTGGGCAACCTGGCGCGCACGGTGTTCCAGCTGCGCTTCATCCCCAAAGAGGTCACGGGCATCGCCTGGCAAAAGACGGCCTGGCGCATCCTGCGCATGTTCATGACGACGGCTCTCATCGCCGCCCCGTGCCTGTTGCTGGTGGACCCGCCGCAGCGCTTTTTCTCCTGGGCCATGTACGGTGTGATGCTGGTGCTGTATGCCTCGGCGGTCACGCTGGCCGTCACCTGGCTGTTCGACCGCAAGGCCCTGCGCTCGCTGCTGGAGCGGCTGACCTTCATGCTTCGGCATATCGGTCACTGATCATAAAGGAGGCGCCGGTATGCCGCGCTACGAGCTGATCATCCCCCCGGCGCTGGAGGGGCGCACGGTGCGCCAGGCGGCCATGGGCGGCCTGCGGCTGAGCAGCGGGCAGTTCAAACGCGCCAAGTTCCATGGCGCGCTGATGGTGGATGGCGTGCCCGTGCTGGCGGACCGGCGCGTGCATGCCGGCGAGCGCCTGTCCGTGGACGTGCCCGAAGCCGTTGCGCCTCCGCCCGAACCCTTTTCTCTTCCTTTGCGCGTCCCGTATGAGGACGCGCATTTCTGGATGATCGACAAGCCCGCGCCGCTTCCCTCCTCCAGCTCGCAAAAAAAAGAGGGCCCCACGCTGGAGAATGCCCTCTATGCCTATGCAGGTTGCCCCGAAGGCTTTGTGTACCGGCCTGTGAACCGCCTGGACAAGGGAACCAGCGGGCTGATGCTGGCGGCGCGCACCGCGCACGCGCAGCACCTGTTGCAGCGCCTTTTGCACGGGTCGGAGTTTATCCGGGAATACCTGGCCGTGGTCGAGGGCATGCCGCCCCGGACGCAGGGCGTGATCGACCTGCCGATCGGCAAGGCGGACGGCGCAACCATCCGCCGCGAGGTGCGCGCGGACGGAAAGCCCGCGCGTACCTATTACCGCGTGCTGGAAACCTGCGGGGGCCGCAGCCTGCTGCGTCTCCGGCTGGAGACGGGCCGCACCCATCAGATCCGCGTGCATCTCTCCGCACTGGGTTGTCCGGTGGCGGGCGATTTTCTCTATGGAACCGAGCTGGACGACCTGCCCGGTCGCTTTGCCCTGCACAGCGCGCTGGTGCGGCTGCGCCACCCCGTGACCGGCGAATGGATTGAGCGGGAAAGCCCCCTGCCCTCGGCGCTTTCAGCCCTGCTAAGCCGGGAATAAGCGCCGCTTACGCAAGGGTTTTGTCGTAGGCCAGCTTACCGCTGCCTTGGAAGATGACCACGCCGCGCCGGACGAAGCCGCATTTCTCCAGCACATGCTGCATGCGCAAATTGGGGAAATCCGTATCAGCGCGGAGGCTCCTGACTCCCCGCGACAGGCACAGCCGCTCGATCAGCGCGAACGTATCCGCCGCCAGCCCCCGCCCGCGAAACGCTGCGGCAAAGGCCATACGGTGCACCACCGCATACGGCTCTTTCGTTTCCCACCGGCCCTCAATGTCGGCATAGGCCGGTTCGCCGTTAAAATCCACGCACATGTATGCGGCAATCGTCCCATCCACCTTGAGGACGAATCCCTTCCCTTCCTCAATGTCCTGGCGAAGGGTCTCACGGTTGGGATAGTCCTCCGTCCATTGAACAAAGCCCTGCTCGTTTTGAAACGCCCTGCCCTCGCGGATGATCTCCCAGCATGCATCAAGCTCGTTTGGCCGGGCCGCTTCCAGTGTATTCATCATTTTCCCCCTTTCTTTTTGGCTCCTTCCCGTGTATCATAACATCGGAAAGGATGCAAAACAATTTCAGTTTTTTGAATCTTTTCTTCAAAATATTTGAATTGTTGGAGAGCCGCCATGGAGCTTAAATATCTTCACACCTTTCAGACCATCGTGGACGCGGGCAGCTTTGCCAGGGCTGCCGAAAAGCTGAATTACACCCAATCCGCCATCACCTTTCAAATGGGGCAGCTGGAAAACGAGCTGGGCGCGAAGCTCTTTGAGAAGGTGGGCCGCAAAATGGCGCTGACCCAGGCGGGCGCGCAGCTGCTGCCCTATGTGCGGGACGTGTTCGCCTCCATGGACCGGCTGCGCTGCTTTGAAAAGGAGCTGGCACTATGCCAGGGCGATCTGCGTATCGGCGTGGGCGAAACGCTGCTGTGCTATCGCTTTCCCGGCATCGTGAAGGAGTTTCACAGACGCGCCCCGAAGGCGCGGCTCTTTCTGCGGTCCATGAACTGCTACGAGATCCGGGACGCGCTGATTGTGGGCGAGCTGGATATCGGCGTATTCTACGAGAACGTCGGCGGTTTTGGCTCCAGCCTGACGACCGTTCCGTTCGGGCAGTATCCGGCGCTGCTGGTAGCCTCGCCACAAGTGGCGCGGCGCTATCCGGACTTCATCACGCCGGACAGGTCCATTCCCGTGCCCTTCATCATCAACGAGCCCAACTGTATCTTCCGGCAGATGTTCGAGGGCTATCTGCGTGACCGGTCCATTCTGTTGGATCATACCATCGAGCTGTGGAGCGTCCCCACCATCGTCAACCTGGTCAAAAGCGACGCGGGGGTGTCCTTTCTGCCACAATTTGTGGTGGAAAAGGAGCTGGACAGCGGCGAGCTGGTGGAAATTCCCACGGAAATACCCCGGTCGCGGCTTTCCGCCGTGTGCGCACACCATAAGAACAAATGGGTCAGCCCGCTGATCGAGCTGTTTATGGAATTGTGCAAGGAAGCGGCCGCAGAGTAGCGACCGCTTCCTTCCTTGATTCGGTTTTTCGGGGTCCGGACACGCCTCATTCCTCGTCCGGCCATTTGAGCGGATATTCCTCCACGGCATAGTCCAGACGCTTGCCATTTTCGCGCAGCGTGCGCAGGACGACCTCGATGCTGCTGTCGTCGGTATACGGGGTGGGAGCGAAGTCATTGTAATCCGTGCGGCTGGAAATGCGGCAGGGGATGATCTTAATGGCCTCGCTGTTCACCTCGCCGTCGCGCAGGCGCATGCGGATCTGGAACAGGAAGGTCGTCATATCGCTGGGCTTGTTGTTGCCCGCAAAGGAGAAATTGCCCAGCGAATAGCAGATATACTTGCCGTTATAGTACTCGATGGGGTTGATGCGGTGGCTGTGATGACCCACGACCAGGTCGGCGCCCGCGTCGATGGTAGCGCGGCCGAGACGAACCTGGTTGTCGTTAGGATAGTAATCCTTCTCCGCTCCCCAGTGGTAGCTGACGATCACGATGTCGCAGCCCTGATCGCGCAGGGCCTGGATATCGCCGGGCACCTTTGCGATCAGCTCGTCATGCCGTCCGCCGAAGGTCTGGTAGGCCAGGCTGCCGATCTTGACGCCCTTGACGGTGAGGATGG
>USFL01000184.1 GCA_900553905.1 uncultured Eubacteriales bacterium
TGCGCATCGTGCCCAGCTACCTGGCGGCGGTGCTGCTTGCGCTGGTGTGCTTTGCCCTGCCCCAGGGGGCTTATTTCACCTCCGGCGATCTTGCAAAGGATGTTGCATCGCACCTGACGTTTACCTTCCTGTTCTGGCCGGAGACCTACCTGTATACGCCCCTGAACGCGGCGCTGTGGACCATCGGGGTGGAAATGCAGTTTTATCTGCTGTTTCCCTTTCTTGCGCGGGCGGCGCAGAAAAAACCGGCGATTACGCTGCCGGTTATGACGGCGCTGGGCTGGGCCTGGCGGCTGTGCGTGGCGCGCTTTGCCCAGGATACGGGCATGTTTATCAACCAAATGCCCGCATACCTGGATGTGTACGCTCTGGGAATGCTGGGCGCGATGACCTATGTGCGCATGCGGCGCGCCTGGGAGCGCATGCGTCCCGCCCGGCGGCGTGCGCTCGGCTGGGCGTGCGCGGCGGGCTTTGCGGCGTGTATAGCTGTGGTGTTGTCCATTTTACGGGCGCAGTCGGCGGCCAGTGCGGCCGGGCAGCGTGCGCTGCACCTGTCGCAGATGGAAATGCGCCTGCCGCTGACGCTGGTGCTGATGGGAGGCATGCTGTGTGCGGCGCATATGCCCCGCCTTTTGCAAAAGCTGCTGGATAACAGGCTGATGCGCTTTTTATCGGCTATATCCATGAACCTCTACATCTGGCATCAGATCCTTTCCGTGCAGATGCGCATGGCCTGGTTCCCGGATGCGGACGTTTTGCACATCACCCCAGTGCAGCAGCGTGCCTATTCGCTGCTGTGCTTCAGCGTGAGCATTCTGGTGGCAATGGCCGCCACCTACGGGCTGGAACAGCCCGCAGCCAGGGCGGTCAACGCCTGGATCAAACGATTGGGAAGGAAGCGAAACCATGAGGGACCCCAGACTGGAAACCCTAGCCCGACAGTTGATTCGTTACTCGTGCGCCATGAAGCCGGGCGAGCGCGTGCTCATCGAGAACTTTGGCGTAGAGCCGGAGGCGGTGACCGCGCTGATCCGTGAGGCGTATGCGGCGGGTGCGGAGCCTATCGTCGTGCTGCGCGACATGGCGGTGCAGCGTGCCCTGATGCTGGGCGCGACCGCCGAAAAATGGGACGAGGAGGCCCGCATAGACGCCGACCGCATGCGTGCCGTGGACGCCTATATCGGCCTGCGGGCAGGTGTAAACGCCTATGAGCAGGCCGACGTGCCGCCGGAGAAGCAGCGCCTGTACATGCAGCATTACAGCCAGCCCGTGCACAGCAGGATCCGTGTGCCGGATACGCGCTGGGTGGTGCTGCGCTATCCCACCCCGGCCATGGCCCAGCAAGCGGGCATGAGCACCGAGGCGTTTGAGGATTTCTACTTTGACGTATGCACGCTGGATTATGCAAAGATGAGCCGGGCGATGGATGCGCTGGCTGCCCGCATGGAGCATGCCAGCGACGTGCATATCGTGGGTCCCGGCACGGATCTGCGCTTCTCCATCGCAGGTATGCCCGCCGTCAAGTGCGACGGCAAGTGCAACATCCCCGACGGCGAGATCTATACCGCGCCCGTGCGCGACAGCGTGAACGGCGTTGTGCAGTACAACACGCCCAGCCTCTATCAGGGCAATGTCTTTGAGCGCACGCGCCTGACCTTCAAAAACGGAAAGATCATCGAGGCCACCAGCAGCGACACCGCGCGCAGCAATCAGATTTTTGATACCGATGAGGGCGCGCGGTATATCGGCGAGTTTGCCATTGGCGTTAACCCCTACGTCACCCGCGCCATCAAGGATACCCTGTTTGACGAGAAGATCGCCGGCAGCTTCCACTTCACCCCCGGCAATAGCTACGACGAATGTCCCAACGGCAACCACAGCGCCATTCACTGGGACCTGGTATGCATCCAGACGCCGGAATACGGCGGCGGCGAGATGTATTTCGACGGCGAGCTGATTCGCAAGGACGGTCTGTTTGTGCCGGACGACCTTTTGCCCCTCAATCCCGAAAATCTCAAATGAACGAAAAACCGCCCCTGGCGAGCACTTCGCCGGGGACGGTTTACGCTTTGTCAGCGGCAGAATTTCTCAATGTAGGCGTCCAGGCATTTCTGGATGACATCGCGCGCCGCGTCCTTGCCGCGCAGCTCATCCACCACGGTTTCCTTGCCCTCCAGGCTCTTGTAGACGGAGAAGAAGTGGCTGATCTCCGTGAACAGGTGGGCGGGCAGCTCGCTTACGTCGTGGTAGGAGTTATAGGACGGGTCCTCGAACGGAATGGCGATGATCTTCTCATCCAGACGGCCCTGGTCCAGCATGGTGATGACGCCGATGGGGTAGCAGCGCACCAGGCTCAAGGGCTGGATGACCTCGCTGGAGAGCACCAGCACATCCAGCGGGTCGTTGTCGTCGGCATAGGTGCGGGGAATCAGACCGTAATTGGTGGGATAGTGCGTGGAGGTATAGAGGATGCGGTCCAGAATCAGATGACCGGTTTCCTTGTCCAGCTCATATTTCTTCTTGCTGCCCTTTTCGATCTCGATCACGGCGATAAAATCATCCTTGGTGATGCGCGAGGGAGAAATGTCATGCCAGATGTTGCTCATAAGGCATTCGCCAACCTTTCTTCATTTGCTCGCTGGTATTGTAACAAGCATGACGCGATTTGTAAAGGCATTCTGCGGCGGGATGTGGTATACTGGAGGCGACCCCAATGCAAGGAGGCGTTTTGGAATGACTGCGAAAGCGAAGTCGATCATCCTTCTGATATGCCTGGCAGCGGCGTTGATGCTGACCGCCTGTCAGACCCATGTGGACAGCGACCCATGGCCCGCCAGCGACGGTGTGACGGCCACGGAGGCACCCCAGGCGACCGAGGGCGGCACGCAGGACAGCGTGCAGGCTCAGCCCACCGAGGTGCCCGAACCGGAGGGAGAGCCGGGGTTGAACGGCTGAAACGGGTCTTACTCAAGCCCGCCGCAGCATGGCGCTGCGGCGGGCTTTTGTGCGCGTGGGGCGATGGAGGCCAGCATAAAAACGCAAAAAAGCGCGCCCGCAAAGGCGGGCGCGCCGGAACGCTACCTTACTCGATCACCTTGGACACGACGCCGGAGCCAACCGTGCGGCCGCCCTCGCGGATAGCGAAGCGCAGGCCCTGCTCAATGGCGATGGGGGTGATCAGGGTGATCTCCATGTCGATGTTGTCGCCGGGCATCACCATCTCAACGCCCTCGGGCAGCTTGATGTTGCCCGTCACGTCCGTCGTGCGGAAGTAGAACTGCGGACGATAGCCGTTGAAGAACGGGGTGTGGCGGCCGCCCTCTTCCTTGGTCAGCACGTACACCTGGCCGATGAAGTGCGTGTGCGGATGAATCGTGCCGGGCTTGGCCAGCACCTGGCCGCGCTCGATCTCGTTGCGCTGCACGCCGCGAAGCAGCAGGCCGATGTTGTCGCCCGCTTCCGCCAGATCCAGGAGCTTGCGGAACATCTCAACGCCCGTCACAACCACCTGGCGCGGCTTGTCCATCAGACCCACGATCTCCACCGTGTCGCTCAGCTTCACCACGCCGCGCTCCACACGGCCCGTCGCGACCGTGCCGCGGCCCGTGATGGAGAACACGTCCTCAACAGGCATCAGGAACGGCTGATCCGTCGCGCGCTGCGGAGAGGGAATGTACTCGTCCACCGCGTCCATCAGCTCGAAGATGCACTGCGTCTCCTTCGCGTTGCGAACGTCGGTGCCGCCGTTCTGCACGTATTCCAGCGCCACCAGCGCGCTGCCCTTGATGATCGGAATGTCGTCGCCCGGGAACTCATACTGGCTCAGCAGCTCGCGGATCTCCATCTCCACCAGCTCCAGCAGCTCCGGATCGTCCATCATGTCCGTCTTGTTCATGAACACCACGATGTAGGGCACGCCTACCTGACGGGCCAGCAGAATGTGCTCACGGGTCTGGGGCATCGGGCCGTCGGGAGCCGACACAACCAGGATCGCGCCGTCCATCTGCGCAGCGCCGGTGATCATGTTCTTCACGTAGTCAGCGTGGCCCGGGCAGTCCACGTGCGCGTAGTGACGCTTGTCCGTCTCGTACTCCACGTGCGCCGTGTTGATGGTGATTCCGCGGGCCTTTTCCTCGGGCGCCTTGTCGATGTCCTCGTACTTCATCGCCTGCGCGTCGCCCAGCTGAGCCAGCGTCATCGTGATCGCCGCCGTCAGCGTCGTCTTGCCGTGGTCAACGTGGCCGATCGTGCCGATGTTAACGTGCGGCTTGGTGCGTTCAAATTTCGCCTTAGCCATG
>USFL01000185.1 GCA_900553905.1 uncultured Eubacteriales bacterium
GGCTGATGGCGCCGCTTTTGCGTGCACGGGCCGCGCTGGTGGCCGCGCGCGACGCCACGGCCTCGCTGGCCGCGGCCTTTGGGCTGCTGGAGGAAGTGGGCGCCTACGACGCGCTGAAGCACGAGGAAGAACGCCTGCTGGAAAACGGCTTTCTGACCCGCGCGGGGCAAAACAGCCAGGTATGGCAGGCCATGCTGGGTCTGATGGATCAGCTGGTCAAGCTCAGCGGGGGCGCGCGCATTCCGCTCAAGCACATCGCCACGCGGCTGGAATGCGGGCTTTCCGCCCTTTCGCTCAAGTCGCTCCCGCCTGCCGCGGGCATGGTGCACGCGGGCACGCTGGGTCACCTGCTGGCCGAGGAAGCGGACGCGGTGTTTCTTCTGGGCCTCAACGACGGCCTGCTTTCTCCCGCCACCGACAGCCTGCTCACCCCGGAGGAGCGCGCTCTGGCCGAGCAGGCCACCAAAACCTATCTGGGTCTGACGGACGAGAGCCGCGCCCTCATGGCCCGACTGGACGTAAAGCGCGCCATGACGCTGCCTGCGCGCTGGCTGTTTTTGAGCTGTGCCAAGACCGCTCCCGACGGCGCGGCCCTGCGTCCGCTGTCGCTCCTGGGGCAGCTGCGCGACCGGCTGATGCCGGGGCTTGCGCGCACGCCCATTCCGGAGGAGGACCTGCCCCTGTCCTCGGCGCAGGCGCTGGGCACGCTGGGCGTGCTGCTGCGCGCCCATGCCGACGGTGCAGCTCCGCTCCCGCCCCGCTGGCGCGAGCGCATGGAGAAGCTCCTCTCCTCGCCCGACACCGCACCCGCCGCCATGCGGCTGCTTCGCGCGCTGGGCTTTGACGGCCAGGCCCAGCACATCGCACCGGGCATGGCCCGTGCCCTCTTCGGGGACGAAACCCTCTCCGTGAGCCGCCTGGAGCAGTTCGCGGACTGCCCGTTCAAGCATTTCGTCACCTATGGCCTACGCCCCCAGGTGCTGCGGGAATGGAAGGTGGACCCCATCGAAACGGGCACCTTCTACCACGCGGCGCTCAACGGCTTCGCGCGGCTGACCCGGCGTGAAGCCGCCTACCCCAACCTGCCGGACGAGGCCATATCGCGCCTGGCGGACGAAGCCGTGGAGCCGCTTCTGGACGAGGTGCTCGCCGGCCCCATGGGAGACGGCGATCGCAGCCTGGCCCGCTTCGAGGCGGCGCGCTCCGCCATCCGGCGGGCGGCGGTAACCATCACCCGGCAGCTGGCGGCGGGGCGCTTCACCCTCTACCGCACGGAGGCCGCCTTCGGCTATGAGGGCGGCATGCCTCCCATCGTGCTGCTGCTTAGCGACGGGCGGCAGGTCGCCCTGCGCGGCCGCATCGATCGCATCGACCGCTACGACGCGCCCGACGGCGTCTATCTGCGCGTCATCGACTACAAATCCGCCCGGCAGAGCCTGGAGGCGGCGCGCGCCTGGTGGGGATTGCAGCTGCAACTGCTTCTGTATCTGGACGTGTGCACCGGCGCCATTCCCGGCGCCAAGCCCGCCGGCGCGTTCTACTTCTACGTGGCCGACCCGCTGGTGGAAAGCGCCAGCGACGCCGCCGACATCGTGGAAGGCAAGTTGCGCGAGGTCTTTCAGCTGCGCGGCATCGCCTTGAGCGATGTGGAAATCCTCTCCGCCATGGACGGCGGGGACACGCCCTGGGTGCTGCCGCCCATGTACCTCAAAAGCGGCGAGCTCAAAAAAACGGCCCGCGCCCTCACCATGCCTCAGCTCACGGCCCTGCTTTCGCATGCGCGCGAGGTGGCCGTGGCCCTGGCGGACCGGCTCTTGGGCGGAGAGACGGCCATCTCCCCCGCGCGCGACCCGGACCGCTGCGCCTGCGACCGGTGCGATTTTCGCGCGGTGTGCCGCTTCGACCCCACATCGCCCGACGCTCCTTTCCGCGACCTGCCGGAAATGGGCATGGAGGAACTGCGCGAGGCGCTTTCCCCCGCGCCGGAAGAAAAACAATAAGGGGCGTTGCTATTCTCCCCCGGTTCATGTATAATGGGTGTGTAAGCACGGCGGCGCATGGCGCCGCCAGGAGATAACAAAACAGTGTAAGGAGGCGTTACCATTGATTCAGGTGATTGCCGGCAAAAAAGGCTCGGGTAAAACCAAGCGCATCATCGACATGGCCAACCAGGCTAGCCAGGAAAGCAAGCACGACATCGTCTTCATCGACGATGACAATCGCTATATGTTTGACCTTCGCCACGAAGTGCGCTTTATCAACGCCAGCGAGTACGAGCTGCTCAGCGACCACATGTTCATGGGCTTTCTCTGCGGCGTCGTGGCCCAGAACTTCGATGTGGGTCTGATCTTCATCGATGCGTTCAAGAAGTTGATTCACAACGAGCTGGCCACCAGCGAATGGGTGTTCAAGCGTCTGGAGACCATCAGCACCAATCACAATGTGGATTTCGTGATCTCCGTCAGCGCCGGTCCCGAAGAGCTGCCGGACTTTATCAAGCCCTACGTGATCTGAATCTTCGCATGACGAAGGGGGCGGCCCAAAAAGGCCGTCCCCTTTTTCAAGTATTTCCAGCTTTACACGCGCCCAAAAACCGTGTATGATGGAACCACTTCCAATGATGAAGCATCCGAAACCTGTCTGGAGGGTGATCGCATGTCCTTTTTCTCCACGCGCGGGGGCGCTTGCGTAACCGCGTCGCAATCCATTCTTTGGGGCCTGGCCAAGGACGGCGGCCTGTATGTGCCCAGCCTGTTCCCGCAGATTTCCAGCGAGCGCCTGGCCGCCCTGTGCGGGCAGAGCTACCGCCAGCGCGCCGCGCGCATCCTGCGTGATTTTCTGGAGGACTACTCCATCGCCGAAATCGAGCAGTCGGTGGATGCGGCCTATGCCGCCGACGCCTGGGACCATCCCGATGTTGCGCCGGTACGCACCCTCAGCGAGGGCGTTCATGTGCTGGAACTGTTCCATGGTCCGACGCTGGCCTTCAAGGACATCGCGCTCAAGCTTCTGCCCCATCTGGTGCGCCTGGCCGCGGAAAAAAACGGCGAGACGCGCGAGGTCAGCATCATCGTCGCCACCAGCGGCGACACCGGCAAGGCTGCGCTGGAGGGCTTCCGCGACGTGCCGGGCACCAGCTGCTCGGTGTTCTATCCCTATGGCGGGGTCAGCCGGGTGCAGGAATTGCAGATGACCACCACCGGCGGAAGCAACACCCACGTCATCGGCGTCCGGGGCAATTTCGACCAGGCGCAGACCGGCGTCAAGCGCCTCTTTGGCGACCCTGCCTTCCACGAGCGCATGGACCGGCTGGGCAAGTTGCCCTCCTCGGCGAACTCCATCAACTTTGGACGCCTGGCTCCGCAGGTCGTCTACTACTTCACCGCCTATACCGATCTGGTCCAGCGCGGCGCCATCCGCATGGGACAGGGCGTCAACTTCGTGGTGCCCACCGGCAACTTCGGCGACATTCTGGCCGGATACTACGCCATGCGCATGGGCCTGCCCATCCGCCGCCTGATCTGCGCCAGCAACCGCAACAATGTGCTGACCGATTTCTTCCGCGAGGGCACGTACTACACGCACCGCACGTTCTTCAAGACCATGTCCCCCAGCATGGACATTCTGGTCAGCTCCAACCTGGAGCGGCTACTCTATGAGTGCGCGGGCCGCGACAGCGCGCTGGTGCGCACGTGGATGGAGCAGCTGTCCTCCTGCGGCAGCTTCTCCATCGGCGGGCAGCGGTTGGGGGATCTGCAAAAGGTGTTCTGGGCCGGATACGCCGACGACAACATGACCGCCGATGAGATCCGCCTCGTCTACGAGCGCAAGCACTATGTCATGGACCCGCACACCGCCGTGGGCTCCTACGTCTTGCGGCAGTACCGCGAGCAGACCCGCGACCAAACCCCCGCCGTCCTGGTGGCTACCGCCAGCCCCTACAAGTTCGCCCCCGACGTGGCGTCCAGCCTGCTGGGCGCGCAGGCCTTAGAGGGGCTGGATTTCCTCGCCTGCGCGGAGAAGGTGGAGCAGCTTTCCGGCGTGCCCATTCCCGCCCAGGTGCGCGATTTGGCCAGCCTGCCTGTGCGCCACACCGCCGTATGCGACCCCGACGGCATGGGGGACGCGCTGCTCTGCGCGTATTTATCCTGAAAAAAGGAAAATTTCCGGCCGATTTATGTTTCACTTTCCGCGCAAGTGGGGTATACTAGATGCGCGGGGCAAAGAAAGCCCCCGGATCAGGATTTCAATTCCAAGGAGGTCATTTGATCATGAAATGGATTTGCAAGGTTTGCG
>USFL01000186.1 GCA_900553905.1 uncultured Eubacteriales bacterium
GCAGCGCTTTTCGCCATGGCGGCACGGGACCGTCGTCGCTCCAGTATTCGTCGATGCGCGCGATCCTCTCTCCGTCAAGGCGCAGAAAGGAAACCGCATGCAGGGAGCTGGCGTCATCCGCCGATTGGACCCGGACCACACAGACGGCTACATCCCCGGCATACTCCACGCGCTCCAGCCCGCCCTTCCACGCCCCGGGATAGGCGCAGTTGACCCGGATAAATGTCTCCGCGGAAAAGCGCTCGCCCGTATTGGGCCAGCAAATGACGGCGTCCGGTGCAAGAAAGGCGCGCATACCGTCCGTATCCTGCGCCAGAACGGCGCGCCAGTAGGCGTCCAGATTCATGAGCGCCCGCCTCCTCTGCGACTGGCGCGGCTGTCACGCCGGGATACGGCGCGGTCCGTCTGGCGGCCTGTCCGCTCCGCACGGCGAGCTGTGGGAACGTTTGACCGGGCGGAGACGCTTCTTTGCGCTCGAACGCCTTTCTCCTCATGGGCAGCCTTTTGGCGGGAACGCCCGTCTGCCGATGCGCGGATCGTGCGCGGCGGAACCAGCGCATGCGGGCCGAAGCCGATCAGATCATCCCTGCCGCACAGCCGCAGCGCCTCGCGCACCAGGTCGTGATTGGCCGGGTTGCGGTACTGCAACAGGGCGCGCTGCATGGCTTTTTCATGCGGGCTTTTGGGCACATATACGGGCTGCATGTCGCGCGGGACCAGCCCGGTGTAGTACATGCAGGTGCTCAGCGTGCCCGGCGTGGGGTAAAAATCCTGCACCTGCTCCGGCTGATGTCCCGTGTCGCGCAGATATTCCGCCAACTCCACCGCGTCGCGCAGGGTACTGCCGGGATGGCTGCTCATCAGATACGGCACCAGATATTGGTTCAGGCCGTATTTGCGGTTGACAGCGTTGTAGCGGTCCACAAAGGCCTCGTATACCTCGCGGCGGGGCTTGCCCATGCGGGAGAGCACGTTCGGGCTGATATGCTCCGGCGCGACCTTCAATTGGCCGCTGATGTGGTAGCGGCACAGCTCGGTCAGGAAGGCGTCGCTTTTGTCGGCCATGAGATAATCATATCGGATGCCGGAGCGGATGAACACCTTTTTCACGCCCGGAATGGCGCGCATCTTGCGAAGCAGGGAAATCAATTCTTCATGGCTGACGCGCATGCGCTTGCAGGGGGTGGGGTAGAGGCATTGCCGGTTCCTGCATGCGCCCTCGCGCAGCTGGCGGTCGCACGCGGGTTGGCGGAAATTGGCCGTGGGGCCGCCCACGTCGTGGATGTAGCCCTTGAAATCGGGAAAAGAGGCCAGAAGGCGCGCTTCCTTCAACAGCGATTCCTCGCTGCGGGAGGATACGATGCGCCCCTGGTGAAAGGTGAGGGCGCAAAAACTGCAAGAGCCGAAGCAGCCGCGCACCGCGCTGATGGAGAAGCGCACCTCCTGGAGCGCGGGCACGCCGCCCAGCGCGTCGTACATCGGGTGGGCGAGCCGGGTGAAGGGCAGGTCGTATACGCGGTCCAATTCCTGGCGCGTAAGCGGCAGCGCAGGCGGGTTCTGCACCAGGTAGCGCTGGGCGTCCTGCTGCTGGCACAGCGCGCGCCCACGCACGGGGTCCTGCTCCTGATATTCCATCAGAAAGGCCTGGCAGTACGCGCGCTTGTCCGCGGCGACCTCGGCATGCGAGGGCAGGAGCAGCGTATCCCTGGGGGGCTGCTTGGCCATGTAGCACACGCCGCGCAGCCTGGGCAGCTCATACGCGGGCATGCCGCGGCGCACCCAGTCGCAGCAGTCCAGAATGGTGTTTTCCCCCATACCGTATAGCAGCAGCGTGGCGGCGCTGTCCACCAGCACGCTGCGGCGCACCTTGTCGTCCCAGTAATCATAGTGCGAAAAGCGGCGCAGCGACGCCTCCACCCCGCCGATAAGCACCGGCACGCCCGGATACGCCTCGTGGATGCGGTTGCAGTACACCGTGACCGCGCGGTCGGGACGCAGGCCCGCACGCCCGCCGGGGGCGTACACGTCCGTATTTCGCCGCTTGCGCGCGACGGTGTAGTGATTGACCATGCTGTCGATCACGCCGGAGGAGACCAGAAAGCCGAGCTTTGGCCTGCCGAAGCGCTTGAACGCCTCCGCGCTGTGGTATTCCGGCAGGCAGAGCATGGCCACGCGGTAGCCCGCCGCCTCCAGCACCCGGCCGATGATGGCATGCCCGAAGGAGGGATGATCCACATAGGCCTCGCCCACGGCATAGACGAAATCGGGCGCGTCCCAGCCCAGTTGGGCAACCTCTTCGGGCGTGACGGGCAAAAACGGGCCTGGCATCACGGCGCACCTCCATGGATTGAGATGCGACCATTATAGCATATTTTGCGCGCCTGCGCGCGTCAGAGGGGAAAAATCAGCCATTGGGAAAAGATGCGCTCCGCGTCCCAGGTCAGGTCGGGCACCGCGGCAGGCTTCGCCTCCACACCGTCGGAGGATACCGCCAGACACAGCTGGGGAAACAGCACGCACCACCAGTTTTGCCCCTGGCCGCTGCCCAGCGTCACGCGCAGGGCGCGGTATTTCCCCTGTGGAAGCGTTACCTGTCCGTAGGTTTTGGGCGGCAGGTCCAGAACCCCCGCTTCGGCGGTCACGGAGCCGTGGAAGCCGTTTTCGCGGGCGCAGGCAAGCGCCGCTTCCTCCATCTGCTCCACATGGGTCAAAAGCGTTTCATATACCGCGTCCGCGTCGGCGTGGGAGGCGTCGAGCAGCATTTCGCCGAAGGCGGCGATCAACGCGTCGCGCACGCACAGCTTGATGCGCTGGCTCTCCGCATCGTCGCCGTCGGCCAGCACATGCAGGCGGATGATCTCTCCGCTTTCGAGGGCTTCAAGCAGGGAGCGTTCCTCCGGGGTATATTCAACAGCAGCGCCCAAAGAACGAAGCGGCCAGAGCAACACCAGAAAAAAAGCCGCCGCGCAGATCAGGGCCAACGCAGCGTTCAGCCACAGGGAACGCCGCGGATGAAGCCTTCGGAGCATACGCATCCCTCCCGCGTATAGCCTGCCCGCGGGCAGGTTGAGGTATACGCGGCGCAAAAACGACATTTCGGCGCCAGGCGGGTTGAATTTCCGTGGGAATGGTGTATGCTAAGCATGGGCCGCTCAAGAGCGGCCCAGCGAGGAGGAGCATCCATGTTCTATTGGGATTGGACCATGATTCTTGTCATTCCCGGCCTGCTTCTGGGGTTGTGGGCACAGATGCGGGTTTCATCCGCTTTCAGAAAGTACAGCGCCGTCCATGCCCGAAGCGGCATGAGCGCGGAGGATGTAGCCCGCTCCATGCTCAATCAGGCGGGCTGTGGAAATGTCAGCATACGCAGCGTTTCCGGCAATCTGACAGACCATTATGACCCGCGAAACAACACCCTGCGTCTGAGCGACGGGGTGTATGGCTCCAGCAGCGTGGCCGCGATCGGCATTGCGGCTCACGAATGTGGACACGCCATGCAGCAGCACGAAGGGTATGCGCCGCTTGTGCTGCGCAGCACGCTGGTGCCGGTGGTCAACCTGGGGAGCAACCTCTATTTCCCCATCTTTCTGCTGGGATTGCTGTTCAGCTGGGAGCCGCTGATCTACGTGGGCATCGCCTGCTTTGCACTCACCCTGGTGTTTTCCCTGGTCACGCTGCCGGTGGAGTTCAATGCCAGCGGACGGGCGCTGCGCGTGCTGGATCAGCAGGGCTATTTAAGCTCCGAGGAAATGGACGGTGCGCGCGCCGTGCTGAACGCCGCGGCCATGACCTATGTGGCGGCCGCCATCAGCAGCCTATTGCAGCTGGTGCGTCTGCTCATCATCGCACGCAATCGCAGGGATTGACAAAAAGGAGGGCCACCGCCGTGGGAGAAACGTTTCGGGTCTCCGTGCGCGAGCTGGTGGCCTTTTCCTATTTTCCGCCCGATATTACGCCGGCGGAGGACGCCGAGCGCATGCTCGCCGGCGGACGGGCGCACCGGGCGCGGCAGGAAGGCGCAGGGGGCGAGAGGGAAAAGAGCATCCGTCACGCCTTTGCCTGCCTGGGGGCGGAAGTGACCGTCTATGGCCGCATGGACCTGTTTGAGGATGGCGATGTGCCCTTTGTTGAGGAGATTAAGCTCAGCGCGCAGGCACATCCGGAGCCGCTGGCGGAGCACTGGGCTCAGGCGGTGTGCTACGGCGCGATGCTTTCCAAGGAAAAGCCCTGCGAACGGGTACGGCTGTGCGTGTGCTATGTGGACGAGGCAGGCGAGGCGCTCTCGCGCCAT
>USFL01000187.1 GCA_900553905.1 uncultured Eubacteriales bacterium
CGCTCAGGGTGAATCCGCCTGCACCCGGCTGGAGCGCTATGCCCTGGCCCATGGGGACCGGCTGTTCATCGCGGACCTTTCCCTCGGGGACGACCGCTCGCTGTTCCCCGACTGGAGCGCGGGCAAGCCCGCCAACCTCCTGCTGGCCTGGGGCGGCTGGAACAACCACTCCGAGGGATACTGCGCGGCGTTTGCGCGCTTCGGCTACGCGCACGACGGCTTTCGCATCGCGGATTTCGCGGACAGTCCCCTGCGGCTGGTAACCGGCGCGGGGGCGCATCCGTCGGATGCGTTCATGGCCTGCCTTAACCGACAGCTGGGGCGGCCCGCGACCGCCGTGCTGGAGGCGGAGGAGGGCGGCTTTGCGGTATATGCTTTCACCACGGAAACAGCAGATAAAGGAGATGGAAACCCATGACCAAAATCGGAGCGCTGGAAGCGGGCGGCACCAAGATGGTGCTGGCCGTCTATGACGGGGACGGGCAGGAACTGGAACGCCTGACCATTCCCACCGAGACCCCGGAGATCACCATGCCGCGCATGATCGGGTTTTTCCGCGATCATGCCATCGACGCGCTGGGCGTGGGCAGCTTCGGCCCGCTGGACCTTGACCCCGCCTCGCCCACCTACGGCAACATCACCTCCACGCCCAAGCTCAAGTGGCGCGACTATCCGCTGCTCAAGGGCCTGCTCGACGGGCGCGACATTCCCGCCGCCATCGACACCGACGTCAACGCCGCCGTGATCGCGGAGGTGGAGCGCGGCGCGGCCCGCGGCTGCGAAAGCGCGGTGTACGTGACCATCGGCACGGGCGTGGGCGGCGGCGTGTACGTGGGCGGCCGCACCGTGCACGGCCTTTTGCACCCCGAGGTGGGCCACATGCTGCTTCGGCCGCATCCCGACGACCCCAACCCGCGCGGCGTATGCCCCTATCATGACGGATGCCTGGAGGGGCTGGCCGCGGGTCCGGCCATCGGCGCGCGCATCGGCGGCGACGCGCGCGACCTGCCCGACGACCATCCCACCTTCCGGCTGGAGGCGCATTATCTGGCGCAGATGTGTGTCAATCTGATCCTGACGGTCAGCCCCCAGCGCATTGTGCTGGGCGGCGGCGTGATGCAGCGGGCGGCATTGCTTCCCATGGTGCGGGAGGAGACGCTGCGCCTGCTGGGCGGGTACGTGCAGTCGCCCGCGGTGCTTGAACACATGGATGAGTACATCGTGGCCCCGGCGCTGTTCCCGGTGAGCGGGCTGGTGGGCAGCTACCTCATCGGAAAGCGCGCGCTGGAAGAGCGGGGATAAGGCAAAAGGACCGGCCCAGAAGGACCGGTCCTTTTGCCATGCTCAAATGCCCGCCGCGATGCCGTCGAGCAGGCGCTGCTCCTGCTCCTTGAGGCTCGCGTCCGGGTCGTATTCCACCGGCGCTCCGATGCGGAAGAAGCGCTTTTTGTAGTCGATGTGCACGGGATAGAACTTGAGCCGCAGATGCAGCGTGCGCCAGGCCATGGGCGCGATCTGCAAAAAGCCCCTGTTCAGCTCCTGATAATGGGCCTGAAACCCGGACGGCTGCTGGGGGAAGATGATCAGATGGTCGCCCTGGCGCAGGTATTCGATGCTCTTGCGAAAGGTCTTGATCACCTGCATGTCGTGGTACACCGGCACGCCCGGCACGCTGCGCAGGATGGGCGGCAGCACCGCCGCCGCCAGGTAGGGGAGCGTCGCGTTGTACAGCGGCTCCAGCTTGCAGCCGGGCCGCCACCAGTAGTCCTGCCGCACATAGGCGGGCACCAGCTTGGGGTCCATCACGGCGGCGTTGAGCCAGGGATGGCAACGGTCGCTCAAGGGGAAAAACGCGCACATGTCGATGGGGCCGAACGCGCCCGCGTGATTGGGACAAAAGACGCTGGGCTGCCCGTCAAAGGGCACGGCCCACTCGGCCTGCATCTTCGGCAGCAAAACGCGCGCCGTGCCGCGCAGAAAGGTATACAGCTTCCCCATAAGCGTCTCCACCCCGGTAAAAAACGGATTTCATTGCCATTTATATCATACCTGCGCCGCGAATGCAAGCGGATGGTGGCGTTTTTGCGCAAATCGTGCTATACTCGCAACGGAGCGGCTTGTCCGCGATGCCGGCAGGAGGGGAAGGACCTTGCAAAAGCCCTATGCGCTTTTTGATTTTGACGGAACGCTCATCCGGGGTGATTCCATCGTGCGCTTTGTGCGCTACGCCCACGCGCGGGGGCTGACCGGCGCGGGCGGCCTGGCGCGCGCGGCGCTGTGGGCGGCCGCTTATGGCCTGCGTCTGACCACGGCGGAGAGGGCCAAGCGGGAGAGCCTGTCCTTCCTGGCGGGAAGGGGGCAGGCCGAGGTTGAGGCGCTGGGCCGGGCCTTCTGCCGGGAGGAGCTGATTCCGAGGCTGTATCCCCAGGGCGTGGAGGAGCTGCGCAAGCGGCATGCCGAGGGCGCGGAGGTTTTGCTGATCACGGCGTCGCCCACGTTTTATCTGGAGGCGCTCAAGGACGAGCTGCCCATCCGGCGCATCATCGGCACGCGCATGCATGTGGAAAACGGCGTATACACCGGCCTGATCGCGGGCGAGAACTGCCGGGGCGTGCAAAAGCCCCTGCGTCTGGCCGAGGACCTGGCCGCGCGCGGCGACATGGTGGACTACGCCGCCTCCTGGGCCTATGGCGACAGCGCGGGCGACGCGCCCATGCTGGCCCTGTGCGCCCATAAGGTGGCCGTGAACCCCAGGCGAAAGCTGGTCAGGCGCATGAAGGGCGCGGACGGCTTTTCGGTGGTGTACTGGTCCAACGAAGCGCAAAGGAGGCGTGCAAATGCGCAATAGCCCCAATTTTTCGCTGGCGGATGAGGTGATCGTCCGCGCGCTGGAGGCGGGCGCGTTTCCCTCGGCCTGCCTGCTGGTGGGACGCGGCGAGCGCGTGCTCTACCGCCGCGCCTATGGCCGCCTCTCCATCGACGACGACGCGCCGCTGACCAACGAGCATACCCGCTACGACCTGGCCTCCATCACCAAGCCGCTGGTGGTGGGCATGCTCACCCTGCGTGCCATGGAGGCGGGCAGGCTGTGCCTGTGGGACCGGCTGGGCACGTTTCTGGACGCGCCCGCAGATAAGCGCGACATCACCATCGCGCAGATCCTCACGCACACGGCGGGCTTTCCCACGGGGCTGCACCTGTGGGAATTGTCGGGCCAGCCGGAAAACAGCGCGGAAACGATTCTCGGCGCTCCGCTGATTTCCCCGCCGGGCGCGCGGGTGCGGTACTGCTGCGCGGGGTTCATTTTGCTGGGACAGCTGCTGGAGTGCCTCTACGGTATGGGATTGAACGAGCTGGCCATGAAGGAGGTCTTTTGGCCTCTGAAAATGCGCGATACCGGCTACCTGCCCCAGGACGGCAACATCGCCGCCACCGAGATGCAGGACGACGGCCGCTGCCTGCAGGGCGTGGTGCATGACGAAAACGCGCGCTTTCTGGGCGGCGTGGCGGGCAATGCGGGCGTGTTTGGCAACATGGACGACCTGGCCCTGTTTTTGCAGATGCTCTGCAATCGTGGCCAGCTGCCGGACGGCACGCACTACCTCTGTCCCGCCACGGTGGAGCTGGCCATGCGCAACCATACCCCCGGCATGGCGCAGGGCCGGGGACTGTCGTTCTACCTGCCGGCCTATGACAACGGCTATACCGGCGACCTCTTTCCCCGCGAAACCATCGGGCATACGGGCTTTACCGGCTCCAGCTTCGCGCTGGACCCCTCCAGCGGCCTGTATGTGATCTTCCTGACCAACCGCATCTGCCCCTCGCGCGACAGCCTGGAGATCTACCGGGTCAGGCGTCTTTTGCACAATGCGGTCTATGCGGCGGCCAGCCGCTGAAAGGAGACGCGCCATGCAGCGCATCGAGCTTTTGGATACCACTTTGCGCGACGGCGCGCAGGGCGAGGGCGTGGACCACTCGCTGTCGGACAAGCGCAAGATCGCCCTCGCGCTGGACCGGCTGGGCGTGCCCCTCATCGAGGGCGGCAACCCCACCGGCAACCCCAAGGACGAGGCCTTTTTTGCGGAGGCGCGCAAGGCCCCCTTCCTGACCCATGCCGTGCTGGTGCCCTTCGGCAGCACGTGCCGCGCGGGCGCGAATCCCGCACGGGACGCGGGGCTGGCCGCGCTGCTTGGCACGGAGCAGCCGGTGGTGAGCCTCTTTGGCAAGGCGGATATCCGGCAGGTGACGGAGGTTCTGCGCGTGACGCCGCAGGAAA
>USFL01000188.1 GCA_900553905.1 uncultured Eubacteriales bacterium
ACGCCGTCGGCAAACAGGGGCAGGTATTCCTCCATCAGTTCGGGGTTGCTGCCGAAGCCGCCGGTGGCCAGGATGACCGCCTTGGCGTGGATGTCGTAGCGCTGCTCACGGTCCTCGGCCACCACGCCGGTCACCTTGCCGTCCTTCACGATCAGCTCGGTGGCGGTGGTGCCCATGCGCAGGTCAAAGGTGTTTTCCTTCACATAGCTGTTGAGGAAATCCCCGAAGCTCTGGCCGCGGTTCTCGGTACGGATGGCGTACACCTTGTCCGAATAGGTGCTGGTGGCCTCGGTTTCCCCGGTGAAGGGGGTGCCGTAGGCGATCAGGCGGTTGAGAAGCACATCGCTCTTGGCGTAGACGTTTTCCACCAGCTCGGTGCGCACCTGGGCGCCGGAGGTGTAGGTGAACAGCACGTCAAAATCCTCCGTGGTGCACTCCACGCCGTCGCGCACATGGTATTCCGAGCTGATGCCGGCGATGGCGCCGCCGGAGGCCGGCAGCGAGCCGCTGACCATGTCCAGCTTCTCCAGCACGATGAAGCTGACGTCCGGATAGTCCTCCTTGAGCTCGTAGGCCGCCATCAGGCCGGAGATGCCCGCGCCCACGATGACGATGTCGGTTTCCACCGCTTCGCCCTGCGCAAGCTCGGCGGCTTCCTTCTCCTGCTTGAAGGGCGTCACGTCCACGCCGCCGGCCGTGAGAGCGGCTTCCGCCGCCGCCAGGATGGCTTCGCTGGTGATGGTGGCGCCGGCCACGGCGTCCACCGTCAGGCTCTGCTCCTCCACGATGCGGGCGGGAATGGCCTCCACCGCCTTGTCGCCGATGCCGGGGGTTTCATTGTTCTCACCCACGGTGACGGCCGTGATGCGGCCGTCCTCATAGCTGACGGTCACCGGTACGTCGCCGCCCATGCCGGGCGCAGAGGCGGTATAATCCTCCGCAAACGCGCCGACGCAGGACGTCAGCAGAATACAAGCGCACAGGATACCAAGGGCTTTCTTCCATAGATGCATTTGTGATTCCTCCCGATCCATTGAAGATGTTGCTTGGAAAGCAGCCTATTATAGCAATCCTGTCCGCCGTGTGTCAATGGATAGGGACGGAAACCCGAAGGGCCGGCGACGGCCTAGAGGAATTCCGCGAAGCGCATCAACGCGGCCCTGTCCCCGCGCACGCGGATCTTGCCGCGCAAAAGCGCCGCCAGGGGCGCAAGCTCGCGGCGAAAGACGGCGAGCAGGTCTTTTTCGCATCCGGAGACGGCCACATCCACGGGCGCATCGGGCGCGAGGGATGAAAAAGCGCCGTCCTCCAGCGCGAAGGCGCGGGTATAGCCGCTGTCCGCCGCAAGGACGGCATAGCGGCCGCTGATGCCCGCAAGCGCGTCCGGGTGCCGGGCCAGCGCGGCGCACACGCCGTCCATCAGGCCCGGCAGGTCCAGACCGCCGTCGGCGTCCCGGTACAGGGCGCGGATTTCCCGTTTAAGATCCGCCTTGCTCACGGGCGGGGCCTCCCTTCGCCTTCGGCGGCCAGGCGATCCGCGAGGGCGCGGCAGCCGCGCGAAACGTCCCGCCAGGTCTGTTCAAAATCGCCGGTGAACCAGGGGTCGGCCACGTCGCCGCCCTCGCCGCAGAAGGACAGCAGCTTGCAGAGCTTATGCTCCGGGTCACCTCCGAAAAGGGTTTGCATGTTGCGCAGGTTATATGCGTCCATGCCCACGATCAGGTCATATTCGGCGTAGTCGGCGCGGGTGAGACGGCGGGCGGTCTTGCCGTCGCAGCGGATGCCGTGCTCGGCCAGCTTGCGGCGCGCGCCGGGATGCACGGGATGGCCCAGCTCCTCGGCGCTGGTGGCGGCGGAGGCGGTCACAATGCCGCGCAGGCCCCGTTTTTCAAGCAGATCGCGGAAAACAAACTCCGCCATGGGGCTGCGGCAGATGTTGCCGTGGCAGACGAAAAGCACTTTGATCATGGTTTCCACAAGCCTCCAAAAGTCTCTGAAACCCTTGCAAATCAAGGGTTTGCAGGATTTGTGGATTTCTGGCATTTTGCCATAAATCTACATAAATCCACGCTGCTGCACCAGCAATTGGTGTAGTAATGGTGTAGTAAAATGCTTAAGATACGGCAGACATATCTGCTGCAATCCGGGCGGTTCTTGCCGCCTGAAAGTCTTTGATCTGTACCATCTGATCTGCGGCGTGCTGATAGCTGGCGTGGGTGTACACGTTCAGCGTAACACCGGCATCGGAGTGGCCCATCAGGTATTGCAGATTCTTGATATCCATGCCCGCGTTGGCGAAAGTGGTGCAGAAGGTGTGACGGAACACATGGGGCGTGATGTGAGGCAAGGGCTTGTCCGGGTGAAGCTTTTCATACTTCTTCATCGCCCAGCGCATCTCATTCTCAATGTGGAGCGCCACCTTGGGATTGCCGTTCTTGTCCAGCATGATGAACCCACTGAGGCCATCCACCACCGGCTCATTTTTCACTTTGGGGCGGCGTGCCAGCATGTTTTGCAGACTCGCGTACACAGCATCCGTCATCGGGATGTACCGGCGACCGCTGACAGTTTTGGTTTCCTCCACATGGTATCTGCCGGAGCGTTCCCGCAGCAGCTGATGATCCACCCGAATCCGGCGATTCTTGAAGTCCAGATCCTTCTTCGTCAGGCCGCAGAACTCGCTGACGCGCATCCCCGTTTCCAGCAGAACAACGAACTCGTCGTAATACTTGGAATAGGTGCTGTCCTCGCGGATGAAGGTCATCCATGTATTCAGCTGCTCTTCCGTCAGGGCGATCCGCTTCTCGGAATCGTTGGGCACCACGTCGGTCAGCTTGAAGATGAACGGATTCTTGCGAATGGCGTCCTCGTCGCAGGCCATCTGGAACGCGGGCTTCACCACACCCCGAACAGTGGTGATGGTGCTGTAGCCTCGACCATCCCTGTGCAGCTTCATGAACCAGAGCTTGGCATCGCTTACCTTGATGCTGCTGATTTTCCGATTGCCGAAGTCCTCCTTTGCCACCAGATTCAGCACGAAGCTATAGCCTACCTTGGTGTTGTGGCGCACGCCCTGCTTGAGAGCGACATACTTCCGCAGCAGCTCCATCACTGTGATCTGTCCGGCCTCGTAGTCGATGCCGTCATTCAGTTCTGCCTGAATCTGCCGGGCCTTTTGGCGAAGCTCCTGCAAATCGGCATCGTAGATGGTGCGGCGCACCCCTTTGCCATCAGTATAGCGGTACTGGTAGATCAAATCCTTTCGCTGACTTTCTCCCTCCTTCAGGATACGGCCCTTGTGGTCTTTGCGTTTTTGACTCATATCCGAACTCCTCTCAAGACGAAAGGAACGTCGGTGTGACGCATTTATCATATCACACCGACGTCCTTTTTTCTATACAGATTGTTACTTTGTCAGATGGAATAGGTTTGAACACGACCTTCCATAGCGGCCACCGCCCGGAAGGTCGACACTGAAATCATGCTTTCAGCCTGTATACGCGATTTTTGTTGCCGCCCTCGGCGACTACGATTCCCTCAGCGATCAATTCATTCAGATAATCCCTTGTGCGGGAAGGCTTTAAGCCAATACACTCCGCAATAACAGATGCCTTTGCTTCGGCATAATCCGTCAGACAAGCAATGATGCTCTCTTTTGTTTTTGCGTTTATCGCCGATTTTTTATTACCGATTTTTGTCGCCGATTTTTTGTCGCCGATTTTCCCAAATACAAGCGATAACATAATCCGATCTGGATCGAAGCTTTCGGAGATCACCGGTGCACTCCATCCCTGTTCACGCCACACCCGGAAGATGTTGGGGATGCCGCTGCCCGCACGCTCGCCAATATCGATCAGGTTGAACATCTTCAGCATAGCGCCATTGCGGGGATCGGATACGCCGCCGCTTTTTGCTGCATCGATCTCGATGCGGAAGCTGCCGGGATTGGCCATCGTGATCGCATCACGCCTTTTGATAATGACCAGCCCCTGCCGCCCATAATAGTCAGCATTGACCAGACAGTTCGCCAGCGCCTCGCGCAGAGCCTGATGCACAGAGGTATCATCCACCCGCGTACCGCCCTCCATTTTGAAAGGCACCTTGATATCCTGTGTCAGTTTGTTATAAACGCGGAAATAGAAGTCATACACATTGCCGCTCCAATCTCCGGAAGAGGAAATGATGCGGTCTGTCCAACGGGTATCGGCGTCATACTGTTCCTGATAATCAAGGAAA
The DNA here is from genome assembly GCA_900553905.1 of uncultured Eubacteriales bacterium. Classification (GTDB taxonomy): domain Bacteria; phylum Bacillota; class Clostridia; order Christensenellales; family Aristaeellaceae; genus Limiplasma; species Limiplasma pullistercoris. The sequence continues at coordinate 4,237 of USFL01000188.1, forward strand.
TAGGCATTATACTCCCGCACGATGTCATACTCATTGCC
>USFL01000189.1 GCA_900553905.1 uncultured Eubacteriales bacterium
TCGTCCATCAGGGAAAACTTGATGCCCGTCAAAAGGTGCAGGTTGTTGAGCAGCCGTCCCAGGCGCTGAAAATCATCCTTGCTAAGCATATGCGGCCCGCCTTTGCTTCTTTTGCTCATTATAGCGCATTCATCGGAAAAACGAAAGATTTTTCTATATTTCGGGAAGGGTTTCTCTTAGCTTTTGCGCGTGTTCGTGCTATGCTATGAATGTCAACCGAACTGTACGAGACAAAAGGGGCGTGGCACAGATGAAACCTGTTCTGGTCATCATGGCTGCCGGTCTAGGCAGCCGTTTTGGGGGATTGAAGCAGATCACGCCGGTGGATGACGCCGGCCATATCCTGATGGACTATTCCATCTTCGACGCCATGCGCGCGGGCTTCGGGCGCGTGGTGCTGATCATCAAGCCGGAGCTGGAGGCCGACTTTACCAATCTGATTCTTTCGCGCCTGAGCGGCGAGGTGCAGGTGGATTTCGCCTATCAGACGCCTGACCGGCTGCCCGAAGGCTTCTCCATCCCCGAAGGGCGCGTCAAGCCCTGGGGTACTGCGCATGCGGTGCTGTGCGCCCGCGAGAAGATCGACGCGCCGTTCTGCGTGATCAACGCCGACGACTTTTATGGCCGCACCTCCTTTGAGAGCATCGCGCAGTTCCTCACCACCGAGGCTTCTCCCTCCGCACATGCCATGGTAGGCTACCGCATCGAAAACACCCTGACCGAAAACGGCCATGTGGCGCGCGGCATCTGCCAGACGGACGAGCGCAGCATGCTGGTGTCCGTGACCGAACGCACGCACATCGAGCCGCGCGAGGGCGGCGCTGCCTATACTGAGGACGGCGAGCATTTCACCTTCGTGCCGGCCGGCATCTATGTCAGCATGAACATGTGGGGTTTCCACACCGCCATCCTGGACGAAATCGACGCGCGTTTCGCGCCGTGGCTGCGGGAAAACCTGCCCGTCAACCCCCTCAAGTGCGAATACTTCCTCCCGCTGATTCCCAACCAGCTTCTGCATGAGGGCAAGGCTACCGTAAAGGTGCTGCCCACGCATGAGCGCTGGTACGGCATGACCTACGCAGACGATATGCCCAACATCCGTGCCGCCCTCGCCTCCATGCGGGAAAGCGGCCTGTATCCCGAACATCTGTGGAGGAAATAAGCCATGGAAAGCATCTACCGCCAATTCGTCCTGGACGGACTGCCCATCAGCTGCACGCGCTACGGCAGCGGGCACATCAATGAAACCTACCTGCTGGTGACCAGCCGCCCGCACCTGTATATTTTGCAGAAGATCAACAGCTACGTGTTCCACAATGCCTCCGGGCTGATGGACAATATCATCGCCGTGACCGACGCGCTGCGCCGTCAGGACCCCGACCCCCGGCACGTGCTCACGCTGGTGCCCACGCTGGATGGCAGGCCCTATTTGCCCGTGGGAGAGAACGAAACCTGGCGGTTATACGAATTTGTAACCGACAGCCTGTGCCTGGACAAGCCCGAAAGCGTGGACGACCTGAAGCAGAGCGGCGTGGCCTTCGGCATGTTCCAGAATCAGCTGGCGGACTTTCCCGCCCACACGCTGACAGAGACCATCCCCCATTTCCACGACACGCCCGCGCGCTATGAGCAGCTCAAGCAGGCCGTGCAGGAAAACCGCGCCGGGAGGGTCGATCAGGTGCGTGCCGAGCTGGACTTCTACCTGGCGCGCGAGCAGGAAGCCGCCGCGCTGATGGACCTGTGCCATGCGGGCAAGCTGCCCCTGCGCGTAACCCACAACGATACCAAGCTCAACAATGTGATGCTGGACCGTTTCACTCGCGCCCCGCTATGCGTGATCGATCTGGATACCGTAATGCCCGGTCTGGCGGCCAACGACTTTGGCGATTCCATCCGCTTTGGCGCCTCCACGGAGGCAGAGGATGAAAAGGACCTCAGCCGGGTGACGATGTCGCTGGAGCTGTTTGAAACCTATGCCGAAGGTTTCCTGAGCGCCTGCGGCGCGCGGCTGACCCAGACGGAGATCGATACCCTGTCCCTGGGCGCGAAGCTGATGACGCTGGAATGCGGATCGCGCTTCCTGGCCGATTACCTCAACGGCGACATCTATTTCCACGTATCCCGCGAAGGGCACAACCTGGACCGTGCCCGCACACAGATGAAGCTGGTGGCGGACATGGAGGCCAAGTGGGACCGCATGAACGACATCGTGCAGGCGGCTGCAAAAAAGGTGCGCTAACCTTTGCGCGATACCACAAAAAACAAGGGGACGGAATGATTTCGTCCCCCTGTTTTTTTCTGGACAATTTCAGGCAGGAAAGGCCGGTCCGGATATGGAAAGAGAGAGTCAGGGCTCTATAAAAGTCTATATCAATATGAGAGTTTGGAGGCGTGTGGCATGAAGCGAAACCTTCTTTCCATCGGCAAAATGGCGGAGATGAACCAGGTTACCGTGCCTACGCTGCGCCTGTACGATCAGCTGGGCCTTCTCAAGCCCCGCCATGTGGACGGGCAAACCGGCTATCGGTATTACGACATCAATCAGAACGCCCGTCTGGACATGATCGCCTACATGAAGGAGCTGGGCATGAGCCTCAAGGAAATCCAGGGGGTGCTGGAGGCCGAGGACATTGCCCTGATCGAGCAGATTCTCGCCCGCAAAAACGAGCAGATTCACGAGCAGATGCGCGCCCTGCGGCTTCGGCACAACGCGGTGGAGCGAGCCATCGCCAGCATCGAGCGCTACCGCAAATCGCCCGCCACGGGCACCATCGCGCTGGAATACATCGACCGGAGGTACGTCTGGGGCATTCCATGTCCCGAAAACTTCTACGAAAAGGACATCGCCTCCTATGAGCAGGCGCTTATGGACCTGCGCAGAGCGCTGCTCAAAAAGAACTGTCCCCAGATTCATTCCTACAACACCGGCACCTCCATCACCCGCGAAAACTTCGCCCAGGGACGCTTTGTGGCGGACCGTGTGTTCATCTTCACCGACCAGCAGGCCCAGGCCTGCGGCCTTACCGCCTCCGTGGTGGACAGCGGCATGTACGCCTGCATCTATCTGGACCACTACGACGACGAAATCGCCTGCGCCGGCAAACTATTGGCATTTTGCAGGAATAACGGCTACCGCGTCGCGGGAGACTACCTGTGCGAGGTGCTCACGGAGTTCAACGTGTTCGACGGGGACCAGCGCAGCATGTTCCTGCGCCTGCAGGTGCCGGTCGATTTTTCCAGAACCCCTTGACCCTCCTGTTGGATGAGCGTTTATACTATTGTTAACAAAATAACAAGGAGGCTTCCTTCATGGAAAAGATCAAGGTTGTACAATATGGCTGCGGCAAGATGAGCAAGTATATCCTGCGCTATCTCTACGAGCACGGCGCGCAGATCGTGGGCGCCATCGACGTGGACCCCGCCGTGGTGGGGCAGGATGTGGGCGACTTCGCGGGGCTCGGGGTCAAGACCGGCGTCATCATCTCCAACGACGCGGACAAGGTGCTTGACGAATGCGCGGCCGACGTGGCCATCGTCACCCTGTTCAGCTTCATCGGGGACATCTACGATCACGTGGAAAAGTGTGTGCTGCGTGGCATCAACGTCATCACCACCTGCGAGGAAGCCATCTATCCCTGGACCACCGCCGCCGCCATGATCAATAAGCTGGATGCGCTGGCCAGGGAAAACGGCTGCACCGTCACCGGCTCCGGCATGCAGGATACCTTCTGGATCAACATGGTGGCCATGGTGGCCGGAAGCTGCCACCGCATCGAAAAGATCAAGGGCGCCTACAGCTACAACGTCGAGGATTACGGCCTGGCCCTGGCCAAGGCGCACGGCTGTGACCTGACCCTGGACGAGTTTGAGGCGCAGATCGCCCATCCCGATGCATTCGAGCCCTCCTACGCCTGGAACGCCAGCGAGGCCATCTGCAACAAGCTGGGTCTGACCATCAAGTCCATCACCCAGAAGCACGTGCCCTACACCGTGGATCATGACCTGTACTCCGCCACGCTGGGCAAGACCATCAAGGCCGGCAACTGCATCGGCATGTCCGCCGTGGTGACGATCGAAACCATGCAGGGCATTACCATCGAGGAAGAGACCATCGGCAAGGTCTACGGCCCCGAAGACGGCGATATGTGCGACTGGTGGATCACGGGCGAGCCCAACACGGAATTCCACGTGGTGAAGCCCGCCACCGTGGAGCACACCTGCGCCACCATCGTCAACCGCATCCCCAGCCTGCTCAACGCGCCCGC
>USFL01000190.1 GCA_900553905.1 uncultured Eubacteriales bacterium
CATCGACGTGGGCGGCATCAAGGCCGATTATCAGCAGGGCGTGCTGATGGTGCGCCTGCCCAAGGAAAAGGTCCAGGAGAAGAAGAACACCTTTAAAATTGCCATTGGCGACGAGGTGAGCAAGCTCTCCGACGGAGAATAAGGCTCGTGTAAAGTCCAGGCGGAGCGCCGGAAATCCGGCGCTCCGCCTTTTTCTATGCACGCTCAACCCGCGACTTAATTGTACTCAATTGTAGTATTCGGTCAGGATTACGCCGCCGGCTTCGTCGGGCAGCACCTCATACAGCGTCCAGGAATACAGCTCTCCGTCCGCTGCCAGGGGCAGAGCGATCTCATAGAGCGATCCGGCTTCGTCAAAATAGATCAGATGGGTGATGCCGTCCTCCAGCAACCGCGCGCACAGAGCCTCGGTACTTTCCAGATCATCCCACTCGGGGCAGAAGAACTGCGCGGGCGCAAAGGTGTAGTTGAGCAGACCGATAAAGGAATTGTTGGGCTCAAGGCCCACAAGCACGCGTGCACCCTCGTAGCCGGCCAGCGCTTCGCCCCAGTAGTGATCCATGTAGGTTTCGCCTTCCACGCCCAGCGCCTCATCGTACTGGATGTAGCGCTCGGGCACAAAGTCATCCGCGAGCGCACTCCAGTTTACCGTCAAAGCCAGCGTAGCCACGTACAGCGTCAGGCATACGGCGGGCAGAGGCTTCCATCGCCTTGCCAGCAAACGGGGGAATGCGCCAATGACCAGCGCGGCCGCCAGCATGCCCAGCCCCAGGGTGATTGGCGCGTAATACCGCTCCAAAAGCAGCGTCATGTTGGACAGGTCCTCCTGCACATACATATCGAACTCCGCCAGAAAGACCGTAAAGAAACTGCCGTAGATTACCAGCGTATACGCCGCCGTGGCCGCCAGTGAAAACAGGCTGATCCGAATCATCTCGCGCGCCGGATAGCACCGGATCAGGCACAGGGGCAGGAAAATGATCACAAGCAGCCGCACCCCCAGCGGCAGGGGAAGAAGGGCCATGATATCGTTGACCAGCCTGGAGGAGAAGCGACCCGTATTGGTCAGCGGAGCGAATATGGCGTTGAGGATGGAGGGCGCCACTTGACCGGCCTTTTCCGGGAGGGCATAACTGCCGCTTAGCAGTCCGCCCGCCGCGCTCCAGAGGCTGGAGGTATGAAAGCCGCTTATGCCCGCGAGCGAGCAAAACAGGGTCCAGCTTCCCAATATGGCAATCGGCGACAGCCAGCATGCGCACAGCCCGGCGCGGCGATGGCCGTGCCAGCGGCCAAGCACCAGCATCAGCACAATGGCCAGCAAGGCGAACAGAATGCCGATCTGCTTGATCAGCACCATGGCGCACAGCGACAGGCCGATGCCGAGCAGGCCTGCCCGATCCCCCGGCTTAAGCTGCCAGATGCGCGCCAACGCATAGCCAAAGCACAGGGCGAGGGCCGTATCAACGCTTAATATGATATAGCTAAGTGCGTTGCCCCATAGGGGAAACGCTACTACGCCCACAAACACAAACGGCAAAATCCACGAGCGACGCCAGCTCACGCGGTCAAACAAGGGCAGCAGAAACGCGGCATAGGCGATGAACAGCGAAGCATAGAGCACAGGCTCGCTCCATTGGCCGAAAGCATGCATGGCCCACCACTGCACCAGCTGCATGCCGGGCAGATAGGTGCCATAGAACAGGGCCAGATGCTGATCCGCGCCCACTAAGCCACCATAGTACCACAGCGATTTTGTTTCCAGCGCCCAGTAGCCGGCGTCGTCGCCCCACCACACCACCATGGGACCGCTGGCGTAGATGAACAGCGCGCACAGGCCCGCGAAGCACAGCGCGCCGGGCGTGAGCACGTTTTTGGCAAAGCGCGACGCGAGCTCGCGCGGCGATATCCTGCGCGAGGCCAGCGCGCCCGCGGCGAAAAGCGCTGCCAGCACCAGCACGGCGGGCGCGATCCAGTCTACCAGCAGCAGCGCGCGCGGAATGGCGAGCGCATACAGCAGCACCATCAACCCGCACAAAGTGGGAGCCAATACGCGCTCAAAGCGTCGGTTCAGGGCCACGCAGGCCGTGCAGACCACGGCCAGGAACGCAATCCATTGCAGCATCCTGTTACCTCCTTAGGCGTTGAGGTCCTTCAGGTACGCGCGCAGCCGCGCCACGTCGCCGTCCTGGAAACAGTAGCCGTTCATGCCGATCCGCTGCGCGCCCTCGATGTTGCGCGGGAGGTCGTCGATGAACAGGCATTCCGAAGCCTCCAGCGAGAAACGGTCGCACAGGCGGCGGTAGATGGCGGGGTCGGGCTTGAGAATCCGCTCCTCCGCCGAAACCACGATGCCGCTGAACTGCTGGATGTACTTGATCTTGTAGCTGAACTTGTGGAAGGTGAAGCCCGCGTTGCTCAGCACATAGAGGTGAAAGCCGCGGTCCAACAGGTCCTTTTGCACGGCCTCCATCCCCGATTTGGGGTAAAGAGCGTCCAGATACCAGTCGCTCAGGATTTCCGGTACCAGCCGCTTCATCTCCGGGTCCTCAAAGCGGCTTTGTGCGCGCGGGACATAGGCCTGCTCGTCCATCACACCGCCATCGAGCAGCGCAATCCATTCCGGATGCCAGAAGATGCCGTCGCACAGCGCCTGCGCGCGCTCGTGCCCCGCATGGCGGATGCACGGCAGCAGCGGGTCGTGGTCCAGGAGCACCATGCCCATATCAAATACGATGTTGCGGATCATCCGAGGGTTCCTCCTTTGTATCTGCGCGGTTGATCAGGTCGTACATCATGACGGCTGCGGCTACCGCCGCGTTGAGCGATTCCGCGCCGCCGCGCATGGGCAGGCGGAAGCGGTGCGTACAGGCCAGACGGGTCTGCTCCGTAAGACCCGCGCCCTCGTTGCCGATGAGCACGCACAGGCGCTCGGGCAAAGGCGCGCGCCGGTAGAAGTCCTCGCCGTCCAGCGCCGCCGCGATGGTGGCATACCCCCGCGCGTTGAGCGCGCGCACGGCCTGCGCCGCGTCCTGAACGGAGCAGACCGGCACACGAAACACGCTGCCCATCGTGGCGCGGAGGGCCTTGGGGCCGAAAGGGTCGGCGCAGCCGGGCGTGAGGATGCAGCCGTCGAAGCCTGCCGCGTCTAGGGTGCGCAGGATGGTCCCGACGTTGCCGGGGTCCTGCACGTTTTCCAGAAGAATGAGGCGCTGACCCATCGCCTCCGGCGCGAGGGCCGGGGGCATGGCGCACACCGCCGCTACGCCCTGCGGCGTCTTGACCTGCGAAATGGCCGCCAGCACATGCGCAGGCACGGCGTAGCATTCTGCCTGCGGAGCGAGGGCGATGAGGCCGGCATAGACCTCCAGCCGCGCCTCGTCTACGAACAGCGCGCTCACCAGATTGGGACAGACGGAGAGCGCCTCGCTCACCATGTGTTCGCCGTCCAGCAGAAACGCGCCCTGACGGGCGCGCTCCCGCGCGTCGCGCAGGGCGCGGGCAGCCTGCACGGCGGGATTTTTGAGGCTCGAAACCGCTTTCATCACATGCGCTCCGGGGCTTCCATGCCGATCAGCCAAAGGCCGGTACGGATGGTGTCGCGCACGGCGCGGGTCAGGCGCACACGCGCTTCGCGCACACCCGCGTCTTCTTCCAGGATGCGGTTCTCATAGTAGAACTTGTTGTAGGCCTTGCACAGCTCCGTTACCGCGCGGGTCACGATGCTGGGTTCGTAGCGCGCCGCCGCCTCGCGCACGGTTTCCGGGAAGCGGCTGAGCTGGCGGAGCAGCTCCTGCGCGTAGTCGTCGGACAGCGCCGCGTAATCCGGCTCCGCGGGCGCAAGGTCCTCGGCCTTGCGCAGGGCCGAGCAGCAGCGTGCATGCGTGTACTGCACATAGGGGCCGGTTTCCCCGTCAAAGCTGAGCGCGCGTTCCCAGCTGAAGTCGATGTCCTTGATGCGGTTGTTCTGCAGGTCAGCGTAGATTACTGCGCCGATGCCCACCTGGCGCGCTACCTCGTCCTTGTTGTCCAGGCCGGGGCTCTTTTCCTCGATGATGGCGCGGGCCTTCTGGATGGCGTTGAGCAAAAGGTCCTCCAGAAACACCACATGCCCCTTGCGGGTGGACAGGCTCTGGCCCTCATAGCTGATCATGCCGAAGGCCACGTGCACCAGATCCTTGGCCCATTCGTAGCCCATCTTCTCCACGACCTTGAACCACTGGCGGAAGTGCAG
>USFL01000191.1 GCA_900553905.1 uncultured Eubacteriales bacterium
TGCCGCCGACCAATTCCTTGAGCTGACCCTTGATAACTTCCTCGTTCAGCTGTACCAATGCCCCTGATGTCGCCTGCTATGATGACCTTTTCTACTTCTTTGGTCCATTTGGAGTAGTAATCGCTTTCATTCTGAATTTCTTTTCCAATCAAACCGCTGGTTCCGGGGGTAATGGTGAGTGTTTTTGTTGCGCTGTCATACGCGTAGGTCGGGTTTTCTCCCTCGGCCTGCGCACGGACGGCAGGCAGCAGCAGCGCTATGGCACAGATAAGCGCCACACACAGTAGGCATCGTGTTGTCTTTGTCATACTCATTTTCTCCCCATATTATTCTTTGGGATCATTGTCATGAGCAGCTTTTCAGCGCGTGGCGGCTGGTGGCATTTCAACGTTCGAGGGCATGGATGAAAGCGCAGGATATACAGAATCAATATTCCGTGATGCTCTGAAATGGAGCGCTGACAAATGCGGACAAAAAAAGCGGCCGGTTTGGCCGTTCAAGTCCGTTACATTCGCCCTGAAATCCAGGCACGGCAATCCGCGAAGCATTCTGTACGCAAACAGATATGCTGCCACCCCCATCTAAATCAAGGAGTGACGCCAATTTTCGCAGGAACGTAAAAAGCCTGACGCAGAGCTTATTTTCGGTTTTTGTTTTGCGGGCCACAATAAGGAAAAGTGTTGCCTTTCTAGAAAAGGCAGGGTATAATTTACTGGGATTATTTAGGATGCGCGGCCTACTGCGCCAGGCTGATGAAACGGAATATTGATTCCGTCTACACCACAAGCCCGAGCCGTTCCAGCTGCCGGCGATGTTCCGCGCCGGAGGTCATCAGGTACAGCCGGGTGGTTTCGATGGAGGAGTGTCCCAGCACGTCGGCAAGCTGCACGATATCCCTGCACGCGCGATAAAACACCGTTGCGAACAGGCGGCGCAGGTTGTGGGGAAACACCTTGGACGGACACACCCGCGCATGGGAGCACAACCCCTTGAGCTCCATCCAGATTTGGTGGCGGCTCATCTCCCTGCCGCTGCGCGTGCGGAAGATTGCTCCGGACAGAATCCTTTGCTCTCGCGCGTACCGTAGCAGCTTGCGGCACAGCTTGCCGGAAAGCAGGATCACGCGAATCTTGCCCTTGAGCGCGATTTCCGCACAGCCTCGCCGGGCTGCCTCCACCGTGATATACCGTGCTTCGCTCACCCGCATGCCGGTTGCCGCGAGCGTTTCCATCAGCAGGCAAAGCCGTTTCCGACCCATCGCGGAGGCTGTCGTATGCAGCCGGTCGTACTCCTCGCGGGTCAGCTCCCGGCTCGCCTCCCGAAACAATCTGCGCTGTACCCGCAGGAATCTCACCCGGAATCCGTCCCATACCAAAAAACGGAACAGCCCATTGATGGCCGATACCATGGCGTTGATGGAGGCCGGCGCATAACCAGCCGTCAACAGGCTGGCCTTCCATTGAGCCGCCAGCTCCTTTGTCACCTCCCGGCCATCCAGCCATCTGGCGAATGCGCATGCGGTCCTGCGGTATTTTTCTACCGTTTCAGGGCTTTTTTCTTCCTCGCGCATGGCGCGGCAGTATGCCGTCACGCACTTTTGCGTCAGTTCGTATCCCATGACGTTTTCCCCCCTTTCCCGCCGTATCCGGCGCTTGGTTCCATTGCAACGCTTTGTCCTGGTAAATCAAGACGGCGGACATCCGGAGAGCGGCATAGAATAGTGCAATGATGCGAACTTGCCTTCCAGCGCGCCGTTCGGCGTTGCAGGGGCCTCCGCGTCAGACGGCGCGGCGGTCAAGCGGGCAGGCGCGCCCTCCCCCATCGCGCTGGGGGCCATGATCTCGCCGGCGCGCCTTTGGCTAAAAAAGACGCGCCGGCCTGTGCGGCCGGCGCGTGCGGCGCTGCCCTGCGTCAGGGCAGACGGGGTTCAATTTCGCGGTGGGTAAGGGCGATTTCTCCGCTATCCACCTGCGAGAGGGTCTGACCATTGCCGTACAGGCGGTATTTGTAGGTGCAAAGGCCCTCCATCCCCATGGGGCCGCGTGCATGCAGCTTGCCCGTGGCAATGCCCACCTCAGCGCCCAGGCCATAGCGGAAGCCGTCCGAAAAGCGCGTGGAGCAGTTGAGGAACACGTCGGCGCTATCCACCCGGTTCATGAAGTATTCGGCGTGCGCGCGGTCCGTGGTAACGATGCAGTCCGTATGGTGCGAGCCATAGCGGTTGATGTGCGCCACCGCCTGTTCCAGGCCATCTACCACGCGAATGGAAAGGACCGCATCCAGATATTCGGTGGCCCAGTCCTCTTCGGTGGCCGGGTCGCAGGCGATCAGGGCGCGCGCGCGTTCGTCGCCGCGCAGGGCAATGCCCTTTTCGCGCAGCAGCCGCGCCGCTTCGGGCAAAAAGGCGGACGCCATGCCGGCATGCACCAGCAGCGTCTCCGCCGCGTTGCACACGGACAGGTTCTGCGCCTTGCTATCCACCGTTACCCGCAAGGCCACATCCAGGTCGCAGGGATCATCCACATAGACGTGGCACAGGCCCTCCGCATGGCCCAGCACGGGGATCTCGCTGTTTTGCATGATGTAGCGCACAAAGGCGTTGCTGCCGCGCGGGATGATCAGATCAATCCATTCATGCTGACGCAGCATTTCCTGCACGTCCTCGCGGGAGTGCAGCAGCGCGCACCAGCCGTCCGGAAGGCCGCACGCCTTTGCCGCGGCAACGATCAGATTGGCCAGCGCCTCGTTGGTCCTGGCAGCCTCGCGCCCGCCCTTGAGCAGCACGGCGTTGCCGCTTTTGAGGCAGAGCGAGGCGATCTGCACCAGCGCGTCCGGCCGGCTTTCAAAAATGACGCCCACCACCCCGATGGGACAGCTGACGCGGTACAGGTCCAGCCCCGGCGAGAGCTCCTTGGCATACTGCACCTGCCCGAGCGGGTCGGGCAGCGCGGCCAGGGAACGCAGCCCCTCCGCCATGCCGGCGCACTTGGCGCGGGTCAGCTTGAGGCGGCTCAGCAGCGGGGCGCTCAGGCCCTCGGCCGTCGCCGCCTCCACATCGGCGGCATTGACGGTCAGCAGGTCATCCACATGGCTTTCAATCTCCCGTGCGATGGCCTCCAGCGCCCGGTTTCGCACCTCCAGGTCAACCCCTGCCAGCGAAAAGGATGCTTCGCGCGCGCGGCGCGCTACGCTTTCAATGGTATCCGCCACGGAATCTTCCCCCTTTACGGAAACATAGCATCATTATAAGCCGCCTCTTCGGCCTTGGCAAGTGCTTGCGCTTTGATGTGAACCCGTGCTATAATAACATGCTGTGAGAACAACCGCGAAAGGAGGTTTCCCCCATGCCGCACCAGCGGGGCATCAAGCCGGTAGCGCAGAACAAAAAGGCGTATCACGATTACTTCGTGGAGGAAACCTACGAATGCGGCCTTTGCCTCAAGGGCACCGAGGTCAAGAGCATGCGCCAGGGCCGGGTGAACCTCAAGGAGAGCTTCGCCATGGTGCGCGGGACGGAGGTGTTTGCCGAGGGCATGCACATCAGCCCCTACGAGCAGGGCAGCTTCTCCAACGGCGACCCGCTGCGCCCCAAAAAGCTGCTCCTGCACAAAAGCGAGATCCGCAAGCTCAGCGGCCTGGTGAGCCGTCAGGGCTACACGCTGATTCCCCTCAAGGTTTACCTCAAGGACGGGCGGATGAAGCTGGAGCTGGGCCTGTGCCGGGGCAAGCACCTGCACGACAAGCGCGACGCCGCCGCCGCGCGCGACGCCAAGCGCGAAATGGAACGCGCGCTTCGCCAGCATGAATAGGCGGCACACATGGGGGTGTTCTGGTTTCGACGGGAGTGAATGAATACACGGTAAGCGAGCCGCGGACCCTGCACCGCGCAACAACGGGGAAAAACAATAACTGACAATAGCGAATACGCTTTCGCGGCGTAATGCCGCGCGCCGTCCCTGACCGCCCGCTGGTCAGGCAAACGGTGTCATTGAAGCGGGGAACGAGCACGTCAAAGCTTTGAGGCGCTGCCCGTAAAAATGAAGCTACCGTAGCCGCAAGCCCGCCATGGGGCGTGCGGCGAGGGGAATCCCAAAACCATGGATGCGCTCGGAGAAAACCGTGCAGGCATGCTTTCGGACGGGGGTTCGATTCCCCTCACCTCCACCACAATTTGTCTGAAAACCACGGTTTTCAGACTTTTTTATTGTCTATTT
>USFL01000192.1 GCA_900553905.1 uncultured Eubacteriales bacterium
CCGTGTATGGAATGTCAAGCAAGCAGGAGGAAAACCACATGTCAAAAAAGCGTATTGCCCTTTTTCTGGCCCTGATGCTGATGGCGGCCCCAGCCGCCTTGGCCCAGCCGTATCAGGACGGCGTCTACCGCGACCTGGGCCCCGGCTACAAAGATGAGGTCGTGGTCACCGTCACCGTGCGCGGCGGCGAAATGACCGAGCTGACCGCCGAAAACCGGGGCGGCGGGGAAAAGAGCGAGTACTTCATCAAGGCCGAGGAAGGGCTTTCCAAAGCCATTCTGGAGAAGCAATCCATCGACGGGGTGGACGCGGTGGCGGGCGCGACCGGCACCAGCGACAGCATTCTCACCGCCATGAAGGGCATTCTGGAACAGATGGCCTATACGGGCCCCGCCGCGGATAGCGGCATGTCGACCGCCGCTCCGGAGAGCACGTCTGCGGAGGACGTGCCCGAAGTTACCGCATCGCCCGCGCAGACCTGATTATTCCACGATCTGCGACACGTCCACCCAGCCCGCGGCGCGCGAAGCCGCCTCCAGCTGGGGCAGCGTCACTTCCACGGCGCTGTTGCGCGTGCCCGCGGCAGGGAACACCGTATCGAACCGCCTGAGCGATTCGTCCAGGTATACCTTCACACCCTCCGGGGCCAGGAAGGGGCACACGCCGCCCACCGGGAAGCCCGTCAGCTCGGCCACCTGCTCGTGGCCGAGCATTTTGGCCTTCTGGTGAAAAACCGCCTTGAACTTGGTGTTGTTCACCTTTGCGTCGCCCGCCAGCACGATCAACACGGGCGCGCCGTCCACCAGAAAGCTCATCGTCTTGGCGATGCGCTGCGGCTCGCACCCCACGGCCACCGCCGCCAGCTCCACCGTGGCGCTGGACACGTCAAACTCCATCGCGTTCAGTCCCAATCCGGCCAGATAGGCCTTGACCTGTTCAAAGCTCATCGCTCGTCATCCTTTCCGTCATTGGTGCGCTACGGCTGCGGCGTCGTGCGCATGCACAGGTAGCTAAGCGGCAGCGACGCCGCCGCCCCGCCCAGCTGAATCCATTGCCACTGCTCCGCCACAAAGCGGGCGACCTTGGCCAGCCACTGCATCCATTCAAGGCCCATGGCCATCACCTGAACATCCGAACCGCTTTCCAGCGCGGCGGTCGTCTCGCGCACAAAGGGCATCAGCGTCAGCATAAAGCACACGAACGGCACGCCCAGCACCACCGCCAGCGTCAGCCCGCGCCTGCGCCGGAGGCAGCAGCCCAGCAGGTAAAACAGGCACGTCCACTCCAAAAGCCACAAAAGCTGCTGCGGCAGCCGCTCCAGCGCGTCGCGCAGGGTATGACCCAGCAGCGCCGCGCCCGATGGCAGCGCGTCCGTGTAGGCCATCAGGCTGAAGCGGGCCGGCATCGCGTGGGAGAGGAGCAGCACCGCGCCGCCCGTCGCCAGGTTGATCAGCAGCGTGCCCAGCAGAAACGCCGCCGCGCCCAGAAACAGCGCCAGCACGTTGCTCATCCACACCGGAAAGCGCGCCGTGCCAAACCGCAGCAAAAACCGCGTGCGGCTGTGCGCCGTCAGGCACGCGCACACCATAAGCAGCGCCATGGTCAGGGAAAAGTCGGCGGACACGCCGTCCATGTTCAAATCGCCCGCGCCCGCCAAGGCCACGGCGATCATGATGGCGTTTCCCGCCAGCAGCACCAGCAGGCACCAGCCGGCCAGCCGGCCTATCCACGCCCGGTGGTAGCGCATCGCGCCCAGAAAGCGCGAGCGCCGCATCCAGCCCATCTGTTCAAACGGCATCGCGCTTCGCCTCCTTCTCCCCGGTCAAGAGCACAAACAGCCTCTGCAGGCTCACCGGCGCGGTCTGCACACGCCCGCACGCGCGAATCCGTCCGGCGTCCTCCGGCGCGTTCAGGCGCACATAGCGCACCAGCGACCCGCCGACCTCCTCATCCCGGAGAACGGCGGCATCCGCCGTCACGGCGTACACCTCGTCCGCCGCGCCCGATACGCACAGGTATCCGGCCGTCAACACCTCCGGCGTGCCCTGGGCCAGCAGCCGCCCGCCGTCGATCATCACGGCGTAATCCAGCGTGCGCGCCACCTCGTCGATCAGGTGCGTGCTGATCAAAAAGGTGCGCTGCGGCTCCCTCCGCCGCGCCTCCACAACCGCGTCGTAAAAGCGCTCACGCATCACCGCGTCCAGCCCCAGGCTCGGCTCGTCAAACACCGTCAGCTCCGCGCCGGAGGCCAGCCCCGCGCACAGGAGCAGCGCCGTCTGCATGCCGCGGCTGTATCCCTTCAGCGGCTTTTTGAGCGGCAGGCCGAACAGGGTCATCAGGCGGTCCGCCTGCTCTCGCTGCCAGGCGGGGAACAGCCCGGCGCATACGTTCAGAAATTCGCGGGCGTTCTTCAGCCCCCCAAAATCCGGCGTATCTCCGATCAGGCAGAGGCGGCCCAGCGTTTCCATGCCCACCGGCGCGCCCAGCACCTCGACCTCCCCGGCCGTGGGCCTAAGCTGACCGCTTACAATGCGCAGCAGCGTGCTTTTGCCCGCGCCGTTGCGGCCCAGAAGGCCCACGACCTGGCCTGCTGCCACCGAAAATTCCAGCCCGTCCAGTGCCAGGGCCCGTCCGAAGCGCCTGGTGAGGCCACGGACGCGGAGGGCAGGCACAGCATTGCTTTCCATCATAAAAAATCCTTTCAAACAAAAGAGGCGGGGAACAGACGCGCACGTCTCTCCCCCGCGTCGCCGCTTACTTCACAATCAGGTTGCACAGGCGGCCCGGCACGAAGATGACCTTCACGATGGCCTTTCCGCCCACGATCTGCTGGACGTCCGAGCGCTGGGGAAGCTCGGTTTCCGCCTGCTCGCGGGTCATGTCCGGCGAGACCATGATGCGGCCGCGCACCTTGCCGTTGACCTGCACGCCGATTTCCACCTCAGCGCGCTTCATGGCCTTTTCGTCGTAGGTGGGCCAGGACTCGCGCGCAAGGCCGCTGCCGAAGCCCATCTGCTCCCACATCTCCTCGCAGATATGCGGGGCCACGGGGCTGAGCAGGAGAATCAGCGTGCGCAGCTCCTCGCGGGTGCAGCCGCCGGCGGCGTAGAACTCGTTGACCAGAGACATCATGGCGGCGATGGCCGTGTTGTACTTCATGGCCTCATAATCCTCGCCGACCTTTTTGATCGTCTCGTGCATCAGCGGGGTGAGGGCCTTGGAATAGCCCTCGCCAGGCAGAACCATGTCCTGGAGCCGCCACACGCGGTCCAGGAAGCGGCGGCAGCCGCGGGCCCCGTTGGTGGACCACGGAATGGCCTGATCGAACGCGCCCATGAACATTTCGTAGAGGCGGAAGGCGTCCGCGCCCAGCTCATTGACGATGTCGTCGGGGTTGATGACATTGCCGCGGGACTTGGACATCTTCTCGTTGTTCTCACCCAGAATCATGCCGTGGCTGGTGCGCTTCTGATAGGGCTCCGGGGCCTTGACCAGCCCCAGGTCATGCAAAAACAGGTGCCAGAACCGGCTGTAGAGCAGGTGCAGCGTGGTGTGCTCCATGCCGCCGTTGTACCAGTCCACGGGCATGAAGTAGTCCAGCGCCTCCTGGCTGGCGAACGCCTTGTCGTCATGCGGGTCGCAGTAGCGCAGGAAGTACCAGCTGGAGCCCGCCCACTGGGGCATGGTATCGGTCTCGCGCTTGGCGGGGCCGCCGCACCTGGGGCAGGTGGTGTTAACCCAGTCGGTCATCGCGGCCAGGGGGCTTTCGCCGCTGTCGGTGGGCTCGTAATTCTCCACGTCGGGCAGGAGCACGGGCAGCTCGCTCTCGGGCACCGGCACGGTGCCGCAGTGGGGGCAATGCACCACGGGGATAGGCTCGCCCCAGTAACGCTGGCGGCTGAACACCCAGTCGCGCAGCTTGTAGTTGATCTTGCGCTCGCCCAGGCCCTTTTCCACCAGCCAGTCGATGATCTTCTTCTTGGCGTCGGCCACGCGCAGGCCGTTGAGGAAGTCGCTGTTGCACAGCACGCCGTCCACGATGTCGGTGTAGGCTTCCCTGGTGATGTCGCCGCCGGCGACCACCTCCACCATGGGGATGCCAAACTTCGTGGCGAACTCCCAGTCGCGGGTGTCGTGCGCGGGCACAGCCATGATGGCGCCGGTGCCGTAGCTCATGAGCACATAGTCGCTGACCCAGATGG
>USFL01000193.1 GCA_900553905.1 uncultured Eubacteriales bacterium
CCACGATCAGGATGAAAAAACCCAAGGCCAGAAAACGCTCGGGCTTGATGGAACGTCTGTGAGACGCGGGGCTGTTTGCGGATTGCACGCTGAACCTCCTGCTTCCTGGGTAAAAAAGCGCCCGGAATACAAGGGGTATTATATTCGTTTTTTCCGCTTTTGTACAGACGGTTTTCCGCTAAGAAACCCCTTTGCCGCCGGCGAGGGGCAAAGGGGTGCTGGGATCAGAAGCCGACGGGCTCGAAATCGGCCGCGCCGTGCTTGCACAGGGGGCAGATGAAGTCCGGGGGCAGCTCGTCGCCCTCGTAGAAATAGCCGCAGATGCGGCACACGAAGCCGCGGCGGGGTTTGTCCTCGGCGGGCTTGGGCTGGGGCTTGGGCTTGACGTTGGCGAAATAATAGGCGTAGGTCATGGAGGGCGCGTCGGAGAGCTTGCGGGCCTCGGTGACCAGCGCGATGTAGAGCATGTGGGTGCCGCAGTCGATGGCCTGCTCCACCTTGCCCGAAATCAGGGCGTTGGCAGGGCCGCCGATGTAGCGCAGGCCGTTTTCGCTCACGGGGTCGGTCCGCCCGGCGAATTTGTCCACGTCCCGGCCGCTCTGGAAGCCGAAGTGGCGGAACAGGTCCATCGGGGCCGCCTCGGTCAGGACGCTGACGTTAAAGACGCCCGTTCGCTGGATGACCTCGTTGGTAAAGTTCTGCTTGTTGACGCTGACGGCGATGCGCGTGGGGTTCTCGGTCAGCTGGGTCACCGTGTTGACGATGCAGCCCAGGTCGCGGTCCCCCTCGCGGGCGGTGAGCACGTAGAGGCCGTAGCTCAGGGTGAAAAGGGCGGTGGGATCGAGCGCCATGGTCATTCCTCCTTTGAATGCGCGTGCTGTCTTTACTCTACCCCAAAACATGGATGCCGAAACCGATCTTTTGTGGTATACTGTGCCGGGAGAGAACAGAAAGGGGAGGCGAGGCGCATGGCGGCATGGCGGCGGACGGAATACCCAAGGGACAAGGGGGAATGCTACCGCCTGCTTGGCGGCCAGCTTTCCGCGCTGATGGAGGGCGAGCGGGACGCCCTGGCCAACCTGGCCAACGCGGCCGCGCTGATCTATCACGCCCTGCCCGACCTCAACTGGGCGGGATTCTACCTTTATAAACAGGGCATGCTGGTGCTGGGGCCGTTCCAGGGCATGCCGGCGTGCGTGCGCATTCCGCTTGCGCGCGGGGTGTGCGGCGCGGCGGCGCGCGAGAGGCGAACCCAGGTGGTCCCGGACGTGCACGCCTTCCCCGGCCACATCGCCTGCGACGCGGCTTCCCGCAGCGAAATCGTGGTGCCGCTGCTTGACGGGGACAGGCTGCTGGGCGTTGTGGACGTGGACAGCCCGCTGCCCGGCCGCTTCGACGAAGGCGACCGCGAGGGGCTGGAGGCGCTGGCCCGCCTGCTGATTGCTGGCTGCGACTGGGACGCCTGATGCGCGCGGCACTTGCAACCCCGCGCGTTATCCTGTACAATAACACGGTGCCCGCTTGCGCGGCGCGCCATGACGATATGAGAAAGGAAGCCGCACCCATGCGAACCAGCAAGAAGGCCATTCTGGAGGGCCTGCGCGCACTGTATCCCGACGCGGGGCCGGAGCTGCATTTCCGCGACCCCTACGAAACGCTGGTGGCCGTGATGCTCTCGGCCCAGTGCACCGATAAGCAGGTCAACAAGGTGACGCCCGCGCTCTTTGAGCGCTACCCCACGGCGCGCGACATGGCCGCCGCCAGCGTGGAGGACGTGTACCCGATGGTCAAGAGCTGCGGCTTCAAGACCAAGGCCGCCAACATCGTCTCCGCCTGCCGCCTTATCATGCAAAACCACGGCGGCGAGGTGCCCGGCACCATGGAGGCGCTCACCGCGCTGCCCGGCGTGGGGCGCAAGACCGCCAACGTGGTGCTGGCCAACGCCTTCGGCGTGCCCACCATCGCCGTGGATACGCACGTGTTCCGCGTGTCCAACCGGCTGGGGCTGGCCGACGCCAAGACCGTCGAGGAGACCGAGCGCCAGCTGCAAAAGGCCATTCCCAAAAAGGACTGGGTGGCCGCGCACCACTGGCTGATCTTCCATGGACGGCGCGTATGCCACGCGCGGGGCCCAGAGTGCGGCGCCTGCGCGCTCCGGCCGCTGTGCAAGGCGGCGAGGGCCGCTGGCGGCGCGGTGACGACCCCCGCGCTTGCGCGTCGGGCGCACAAGGAGGACGCGGCGCAGGCGTAAGAAACGCGCGAGCATTGCAAGAAGAAGGAGTAGAGCAGATGGCTTCTTTTGTGGACCGGGTCAAAATCACCGCCAAGGCGGGCAACGGGGGCAACGGCTGCGTGTCGTTCCACCGGGAGAAATTCGTGCAGAACGGCGGCCCGGACGGCGGCGACGGCGGCAACGGCGGCAACGTCGTCCTCTACGCCGACCCCAACATGCACACGCTGCTGGATTTTCGTTTCCACAGCAAGTATCTGGCCGAAAACGGCGCGGACGGCGCGGCCGCCCGCTGCCACGGCAAGCGCGGGCAGGACCTGGTCATCAAGGTGCCGGTGGGCACGGTGTTCCTGCGCGAGGAGGACGGGGCCGTGGTGGCCGACATGAGCCAGCCGGGCGAGCGCAAGGTGCTCCTGCGCGGCGGGCAGGGCGGCTTTGGCAACCAGCACTTCGCAACGCCCACGCGTCAGGCCCCCAACTTCGCCAAGCCCGGCATCCGCACCGAGGCGCACGTGTTCCGTCTGGAGCTGAAAACCATCGCGGACGTGGGGCTGGTGGGCTTCCCCAACGTGGGCAAGAGCACCATCCTCTCCGTGCTCACCTCCGCCCGGCCCAAGATCGCCAACTATCACTTCACCACCCTCACGCCCAATCTGGGCATCGCCCGGCGCTACGAAACCGAATTCGTCCTGGCCGATATTCCCGGCCTCGTCGAGGGCGCCAGCGAGGGCGTGGGCCTGGGGCATGACTTCCTGCGCCACGTGGAGCGCACGCGGCTTTTGCTCCACGTAGTGGACGCCTCAGGGAGCGAGGGGCGCGACCCGCTGGAGGATTTCCGCATCATCAATGAGGAGCTGGCCAGGTACGGCGAGCCGGAGGGCCGTCCCCAGCTGGTGGTGCTCAACAAATGCGACCTCATCTATGAGGACGGCGAGACCGAGCGCCTGAAGCGGGCCTTCGAGGCGCAGGGCTACGAGGCCTTCGCCGTCAGCGCCGCGCAGAACCGCGGCTTTGATGCGCTGCTGGACCGGGTGGTCCAGCTCCTTGGCGAGCTGCCGCCGCCGCGCGTGTTCGAGGCCGAAGAGGCGGAGGAGAGCCACGTCCTCCCGGACGACGGCTTCACCATCCGCCGCGAGAACGACACCTTCTACGTCGAGGGCGCGGCCATGCAGCGTTTTGTGGACAGCGTCAACTTTGACGACGAGGAAAGCCTCAACTGGTTCCACCGCACGCTTCGGGACCGCGGCATCATCCAGGCCCTGCGCGACAAGGGCGCGGGCGAGGGCAGCACCGTTTCCATCGGCGATATGGAATTTGACTTCATTGAGTAAGGAGTACGTCATGCTTACCAGCAAACAGCGCGCCAGCCTTCGCGGCATGGCCAACACCATCGACACCATCCTCTACATCGGCAAGGAAGGCATCACCGACAACACCGTCAAGGAGGCCTATGACGCGCTGGAGGCGCGCGAGCTGATCAAGTGCGCCGTGCAGCAGGGCTGCGAGCTGACCGCCCGCGAGGCGCTGGACGAGCTGTGCGCCCGCGTGCACGCCGAGCCGGTGCAGTGCATCGGCCGCCGGTTCGTGATGTACCGCGAGAGCCGGCAGAACAGGCGCATCGAGTTGTAAGGAACGCCCGCGGGCGGCAGGGAGGAGGCTTGAGCATGCTGGACAGGGTGCTGGACGCGCTGGGCACGCTCAGGTCTCCCTTTGCGCCCTATGAGGCGGACCTTCACCTGAGGGTGGGGGAGTGCCTGCGCGCCGCGGGCCTGCCCGCCGTGCATGAGGCCCTGCTCGCCCCCGGCTGCCGCATCGACTATCTGGTGGGCGGCGTGGGCGTGGAGATCAAAAAGGGCCGCCCCAACACGCGCCAACTGCTTTGTCAGGTGGAGCGCTATCTGGCCTGCGACGAACTTTCCGAGATCATCGTCGTCACGCAAAAGGTCACGCCGCTGCCCGCG
>USFL01000194.1 GCA_900553905.1 uncultured Eubacteriales bacterium
GAGCCGATGCCGCCCAGCACCACGAACACCAGCACCAGAATGGAGGTGTCGAACTTGAACTTGCTGGCGGCCACGGTGGAGAAGTTCAGGCCGTAGAGCGCGCCCGCCATGCCGGCGAGCACGGCGCTGGTCACGAAGGCCATCATCTTGTACTTGGTGATGTTGATGCCCACGGACTCGGCGGCGATGCGGCTGTCGCGGGTGGCCATGATGGCGCGGCCGGAGCGGCTGTTGACGAGGTTCTGCACCACGAAGAGGGTGAAGAGGATCAGCGTAAAGCCCATGCCGAAGGTGGCGATGGTGTCGATGCCCACGCCGCCCTTGGGGCCGCTGACGAGCAGCTCGCCGGGGATGTTGCTGTCGTTGAAGGCAAAGTGCAGCCGCCCCGCGTCGATGGAGATATACAGGCAGTTGATCACGTTTCGGATGATCTCGCCGAAGGCCAGCGTCACGATGGCGAGGTAGTCGCCGCGCAGCCTCAGCACCGGAATGCCGATCAGCACGCCCGCGATGCCCGCGAACACGCCGCCCACGATCATGGACAGCAGGAGGCGCACGACCTCGTTTTCAAGCTGAAAGGCGCCCAGCATCCAGCCGGAGGCCACGATGCCGGAAAACGCGCCCACGCTCATGAAGCCCGCGTGGCCCAGGCTGAGTTCGCCCGATACGCCCACCACCAGGTTGAGCGACACCGCCATGACCACCCATACGCAGATGGGCACCAGCTGGCCGCGCAGCGAGCGGGTCATGCCGCCGGTGGCCAGCAGGTACTGGCACACCAGGTAGGCGGCAATCACCATCAGGTAGGTCACCAGGCCGCCGATGGCCCGTTTTTTTCTCATGCTCATGCTCATGGCCGCCACCTCACACTTTCTCATGCACGGTCTTGCCCAGCAGGCCGGCGGGCTTGACCAGCAGCACCACGATCAGCACCGCGAACACGAACGCGTCGCCCAGCTCCGTGGATACGTAGGCCTTGCCCAGAATTTCGATCACGCCCAGCAGAATGCCGCCCAGCATGGCCCCCGGAATGGAGCCGATGCCGCCGAACACCGCGGCCGTAAAGGCCTTGATGCCGGGCATCGCGCCGGTGGTGGGCTGCAGCGTCGGATAGGCCGAGCACAAAAGCACGCCCGCAACGGCGGCCAGCGCCGAGCCGATGGCGAAGGTCACGGTGATGGTGAGGTTGACGTTAATGCCCATCAGCTCGGCCGCGCCCTTGTCCTCGGAGACCACGCGCATGGCCTTGCCCATCTTGGTCTTTCCGGTGAAGAGGGTCAGGGCGATCATGATGACCACGCACGCGGCGATGGTCACGATGGCCTCGCCGGAGATGGTCATTTGCCCGTCCAGGAGCGAAATCGAGCCCAGGCTCACCACGGAGGGGAAGCTCTTGGGGTTGGCGCCCCAGACGAGCAGGGCGACGTTTTGAAGCAGGTAGCTCATGCCGATGGCCGTGATCAGCACGGCCAGGGAGGAGGCCTGGCGCAGCGGCTTGTAGGCGGTGCGCTCGATCACCATGCCCAGCACCGTGCATACCGCCATGGCCGCCAGCACGGAGATCACCGGCGGGAAGCCCCAGTACTGCATGGCGCAGAAGGCGATGTACGCGCCGATCATGATGACGTCGCCGTGCGCGAAGTTGAGCATTTTGGCGATGCCGTAGACCATGGTATAGCCCAGGGCGATGATGGCGTACACGCTGCCCAGGCTGATGCCGTTGCACAGGTAGGACAGGAATTGTGTCATGCTCTCCCACATCCTTTGTCTCGTTTGAAACGCGATAAGGTAATCAACGGTAGTCGGGCGTGCCTTCCCGTCAGACTACCGTTGGTTACCTTCGCTGTGTTCGCTTGTAGGCCCCTCCCGGCCGCGGGGGCCGGGAGGGGACGCCGGGCGGTTGTTATTCCATGCCCACGTACACGCCGTTTTCGATCTTGACGGCGGTGGGGGTCTTGCTCACCTCGCCCGTGGCGGACCAGGTCATGGTGCCGGTGAGGCCCTCGATGGTGAGCTTCTGCATCTCGGCGATCATGATCTCGCAGGCTTCCTCGGGGGTGGTGTCGGCGGTGATGCCGCCGGCGACCATCGCCTCGTAGACGGCGTACACGGCGTCATAGGCGTCGGCGGCGAACTGGTTGGGGGTGTCGCCGTAGAGCTCGACGTACTTGGTGACGAAGTTGACGGTCTTTTCATCCTGCGCGTCGGCGCTGAAGGGGGTCAGCAGCAACACGCCCTCGGCCAGGCTGGTGTCAAAGCCCTCCATGGTGAGGATGCCGTCCATGCCGTCCACGCCGAAGAAGATGGGCGCGTAGTCCATCGAGGCGGCCTGGGTGAGGATCATGGAAGCGGGGGTGTAGTAGATGGGCAGGAAGACCAGCTCGGCGCCGGCGTTCTTGGTCTCGGTGACCTGCACGGAGAAGTCGGTGGTGTCGTCGGTAAAGGTGGTGACCTTCACGATCTCCAGGCCCAGCTCAGCGGCCTTGGCCTCAAAGGTCTGGTAGATGCCGGTGGAGTACACGTCGCCGTTATTGTAGATCACGGCGACCTTGGTGGCCAGGCCGTGCTCGGCGATGTACTGGGCGGAAGCCGCGCCCTGCGCGGGGTCGGTGAAGCAGACCTGGTAGACGTTGTCCTTGTCGGCGATGACGTCGGTGGAGGAGGCGGAGGGCGTCAGCATGAAGATGCGCTCCTCATATGCCTTGGCAGCCACGGCGGCGCAGGGGCCGGAGGTCACGGTGCCAACGATCACCTTCGCGCCGTTGTCCAGCACGGTGTTGTAGGCGTTGATGGCCTTTTCGGGGTCATGCTCGTCGTCCTGCGCGTCGATTTCGATCTGCAGGCCGCCCAGGGCGTTGAGCTCGTCGGCGGCAATCCTGGCCGCGTTGGCCACGGCGGTGCCATAAATGGCGGCGGGGCCGGTCAGCGGGCCGATCACGCCGATCTTGATCGCGTCCTCAGCCACGGCGGGCAGGGCCAGGCCCAGCGCCAGAACCAGCGTCAGGAGCACGGAGAGAATCTTTTTCATCTTGGTTACCTCCCTACAATACTTCATCCCATCCGGGAACGTCCCCGAATGATGGAGAATATTATAGCCGCTGCGCGCTTTGAGCGCAAGCGGCTTTGCGAAAATTGGCTGTATTTGCATTGTTTTTCTGTGAAGAAGCGGACATTTTCCGGCCGGATGATACTATCCGGGCACAAAGCGCCCCCGACGCCTCATTCCTCCGCCGTCATGCCCGCCGCGTCGGCCACCGCGCCGCCCAGGCACACGTCGCCGTCGTAGAGCACCACGCTCTGCCCCGGCGTGACCGCGCGCTGGAGCTCGTCCGCCTCGATGAGCAGGCTGTCGCCCCGCGCCACGACCGTCACCGCCTGGTCTGACTGCCGGTAGCGGAAGCGCGCCGTCAGGCGCATGGACGTCCCGTCCGGCGCGGGCGGGTCCCCGGCGATCCACGTCGCCCCGGAGGCGCGCACGAAGCGGCTGTAGAGCCGCGGGCTGTCCTCGCCCTGCTCGACGATGAGCACGTTGTTTGCGAGGTCCTTGTCCACCACGAACCAGCGCCGCCCGTCGCCCCCGCCGCCGATGCCAAGGCCGCGCCGCTGGCCCAGCGTGTAGTAGGCAAGGCCCATGTGCTCGCCCACCACGCGGCCGTCGGGGGTGCGCATCTGACCCGGCTGAAGCGGCAGAAAGCCCTGCAAAAAGCGGCGGAAGTTGCGCTCGCCGATGAAGCATACGCCCGTGGAATCCTTCTTCTTGCTCGTGCACAGGCCGTTTTCCGCCGCGACGGCGCGCACCTGCGCCTTGGTCATGCCGCCCAGGGGAAACAGGGCGCGCGCGAGCTGCCATTCCTTGAGCATATAAAGGAAGTAGCTCTGATCCTTGGCTGCGTCCGCGCCCTTGAGGAGCACGGGACGCCCGCCCCGCACCTCCGAGCGCACGAAATGCCCCGTGGCCATGCGGCTGGCCCCCAGCTTGAGCGCGTAGTCCAGAAAGGCGCGGAACTTGATCTCGCGGTTGCACAGCACGTCGGGGTTGGGCGTGCGGCCGCGCCGGTACTCGTCCAGAAAATAGGAAAAGACCCGGTCGTAGTATTCCTTTTCAAAGTTGACGGCGTAGCAGGGGATGCCGATGGTATCGCATACGCTCTGCACGTCGTTCCAGTCGTCGGCGGCGGTGCA
>USFL01000195.1 GCA_900553905.1 uncultured Eubacteriales bacterium
AAGTGGCTGATCGTCAGCGTCAGGTTGTCAAACGCATATTCGGCCTGCACGGGACGGACGTGGGTGAGCTGATCCGGGCCCAGCGTCACATCCAGCTCAAGGCTGATTTGTCCGGCAAGCTCAGCCCAGCCCAGCTCCCGGTAGGCCTGGGCGTAGATCTCCGAGCTGGGCTTATCTGCCGTGGCGTTCAGGCTGTACGCTTCGGGGCGGAACAGCTCCAGAGAAACATAGCCGGTTTCATCGGTCACAAGGCGGTCGGAGGATTCCGACGCGTTCATGCCCTCGTAATCGCCGTAATCGACCAGCCGGGGCGAATGAATGGGGCGCCATACGGCGATGTCGATTCTCAGGGAGGCCTCTCCTTCGGGAAGCTGTGCCATGCCAAGATACTTGCCCTGCCCGTC
Organism: uncultured Eubacteriales bacterium; assembly: GCA_900553905.1. GTDB lineage: Bacteria > Bacillota > Clostridia > Christensenellales > Aristaeellaceae > Limiplasma > Limiplasma pullistercoris. Next base: position 405 of record USFL01000195.1, read on the forward strand.
AAACGCATAGAGCGCCTCTGCCTCGTTGTAGGCCGAAACGCTCGCAGGAAGCGCGAGACCATCCAACGCGCCGCCCAGCAGATAGCCGGCGGTGCCGGCGCCTTCGGTGAACAGCGTGCTTCGCGTAAGCGGACAGCGGTCGAGATACAGGCCGTCCACCGTGTACAGGAGCGTTTCTTCGGTGGGATTGGAAAGGGTGAAGGCGGTGCGCAGGGCGCTCCCGTCGTAGAGAAGCTCATCCAGCACAAGCACGCCCAGATCAGAGGACGCAGTCTCATCCGGCGTCTGAATCCGGTCTGCCACATCGCTGGGCGCTGCCGTATCGCCGTAGAGCTCGCCCGCAATCCTCGACTGCACCAGCGCGTAGGCCAGGCCCAGCACCGTGAGTGTGAGCGCAAGCACGAGCATCAGAGAAACGGATAGTTTCTTTTTCATGGGTCGTTCTCCTTTCGCAGCAGCGATGATTCGCCGGGCCAGAAAGGGGTTTTCCTTAAGGCCGGAAAGCCGGTGGTCGATTGCGGATTGGAGAAGGCGCTTTATTTCCTGGTCATTCACAGAGATCCCTCCCTTCCAGCAGCGCGCGCAGCTTCCCCCTGGCGCGCTTCAGCCTCCCGGATACCGACGATTGGGAGATGCCCAGCGAAACGGCAATTTCTGTTACGGTCATGTCCTGATAGTAATACAGGAGGATCACCTCCCGCAATTTGCGCGGCAGCTGCATCACCTGCGTGACGAGCGCTTCCTCCGCCTCTGTGAAGGGCTCCGCCGCCTGCGGCAGCAGGTCGGGGATACGGCACGGGTCGATACGGCGCAGCCGGTGTGCGCGGCGAAGGTCGCAGCAGGTATTTATGGCAATCTTCATCAGCCACGTCTTTTCGCTGCATTCTCCGCGGAACGATGCCAAACTCCTGTAGGCTTTGAGAAAGGTGTCCTGCACCGCATCCTCTGCCAGCGCCCGGTCGCGCAGATAGAGAAAGCAGGTGCGAAGGAGCGGCTGTTGGTACCGCAGGACCAGACGTTCCAATTCATGGTTCGGGTCTTGAGCCTGGTCAGGGCCCTTGATGCGGCTCATGCGTTTCCCTCACCTCCTTGCACCTGTATTGACGAAATCAAATTCAAAAATATCGTATAATTCCATAACGGAAAACTACTTTTTTATATGCGCGCGCCCGCCGCCTTACAGGAACGCGGAACCCCTGGGACTGTGCGTGTAAATTTCCGGATTTCCCCTGCCCAAGCGGGCGCGGGTATGTTATAATGAAAGATGATTTCCAGAATATCAGTCGAAAGGAATTTTGCCGATGAGCCTGTATCGACGCCTGACCGCATTTTGTACATGCCTGCTCCTGCTTGCGGGCGCTTTTTCCGCGCTGGCGCAGGAAACCGTTCAGCCCGCCGGAGAAGAAGCCGTGATGACCGCCGAGGAGGCCGAAGCCGCCGGTATCGAGGTGGAGGGACTGGCCACGGAGGACGAGGCTGAGGTCGCCGCTGCCGATGCGGAGGACCAGCCGGCGAGCATCGAGGGCTTGACGCCGCTGTATACCACCAAGATCAAGCCCTTTGTGGCAACAGGCACAGCCATCCGCATGAGGGCCTTGCAGGATGGCGAGAGCGACGTGGTGTGCGTGATTGACGCAGGCGAAACGATCACGGTCTATGCGGTGTACCCCTCCTATGTGCTGGCGGAGTACAACGGCTACGTGGGTTACGTCATCCGCACATGGGTGGATGAGAACATGACGACGCTGGACCCCCAGAACACCCCGCCCTACGGCGTGGTGCTGTCCAAGTATGTGGCCACGCTGACCGAAACGGCCAACATCTACGCCGAGCCGTCGCTTAGCGCGGAGATCAACGACATCCACCCCGGCGCGGGCAGCAAGATTGCCATTCTGGATTTTGTGGATGGCTTTGCCAAGGTGCTGGTATGGCGCAGCTACGGCTACATCGACGCGCGCGTGCTGACCGATCTGGTGGTGGTGGCCCAGGGCGACGAGCCCATGAGCGATGAAACCCCCATCGCGGCGTTTTGCAGCTTTTTTGAGTATAACACCGGCGCCGAGGGCAACGACGGCCGCTGCAAGAACATCGTGCGCAGCTGCGAATCCATGACCCGCTTGATGCAGCCTGGCGAAAGCCTGGACTTCAACGCGCAGGTCGGCCCCTACAAAAAGAACAACGGCTATTTTCCCGCTCCCGTGCTGATCGACGGCGGGAGCCAGATCGGCTATGGCGGCGGCACCTGCCAGAGCAGCAGCACGCTGTACAACGCCATTCGTCAGGTGCCTGGCATCACGGTGCTCATGCGCCGCCCGCATGGTCCGGGCTGCGCGCGCTACCTGCCCATGCATCAGGACGCGGCGGTGGGCAACGATTCGCTGAACCTGGTATTCCGTAACGACTGCGAATATCCTATCTACGTGCTGGCGGAAAGCACGGGCGAAGGAACCCTGTGCATTCAGATCTTCCGCGCGGATTAAGGGAGGCGGAACGAGGATGAACATCAGGCCACTGGGCGCGACCGACATCTGTGTGGGCGAAATCGGCATAGGATGCGAGGGCTTTATCGGCAAGACACGAGAGGAGGTGCGTGCCTTCCTGGACGAGATGGAGCGTGCAGGCGCCAACCTGATCGATCTTTACTCTCCCGACCCGGAGATGCGGTCGGCGCTGGGCGAAGCGATGGCCGGACGCCGGGAACGGTTTGTGCTCCAGGCACATTTGTGCGCGATCTGGAAAAACGGCCAGTATGAGCGCACCCGCGATATCGAAGAGGTGCGCCGGAGCTTTGAGGATCAGCTTCAGCGCCTGGGCACTTCCTGGGTGGATATCGCCATGATCCACTATGTGGATTCGGAAAGCGACTGGAACGCGGTAGAGAGCGGCGAGGTGCTTCGCTATGCGCAGGAGCTCAAGCGCGAGGGACGCGCGCGGGCGGTCGGTCTTTCCAGCCACAATCCCGCTGCGGCGAGGCTGGCAGTGGAGAGCGGCCAGATTGACGTGTTGATGTTCAGCGTCAACCCCTGCTATGACCTGCTGCCCGCCAATGAAGATGTGGAGCGCCTCTGGGCGGCGGAGAGCTACGACGGGCCGCTGGTCAATATGGACCCGGAGCGTGAGGCGCTCTACGAGGCATGCCAGCGCCGGGGCGTGGGCATCACGGTGATGAAGGCCTTCGGCGGGGGCGACCTGCTCAATGCGGAGCTTTCACCTGCGGGCAAAGCGCTGACGCCGCTGCAATGCCTGCATTACGCGCTCACGCGCCCGGCGGTGGCCGCGGTCCTGTGCGGCGCGCGCACGCTGGACCAGCTGAAAGGCTGCCTGACCTATGAAACTGCTGCGCCGGAGGAAAAGGACTATGCGGCGGCGCTGGCGGCCTTGCCAAAAATCAGTTGGCAGGGGCACTGCATGTACTGCGGCCATTGTGCGCCATGTCCCGGCGGCATTGCCGTGGCGGATGTGACCAAGTTTTTGAACCTGGCGCGCGCTCAGGGCGAGGTCCCGGAAACCGTGCGGGAGCACTACCGGGCGCTTGCGCATCATGCGGGCGAGTGCGTGGGATGCGGCGCGTGTGAAAAACGCTGCCCCTTTGGGGTGCCTGTGAGGGAAAACATGGCGCGGGCGAAGGAAATCTTCGGATACTAAGAAAAGCAGCTGGGGCGCGGGTTTTACCCGCGCCCCTCAGCTTGTCGAAAAAGTCCGCCTGCGGCGGCCTTTTTTGCCAGAAGCTTAAGAAATGTTTGCGCCCAGGGGCGCAAACTCCCCGCCCGCCCGG
>USFL01000196.1 GCA_900553905.1 uncultured Eubacteriales bacterium
GGCGGGCGGGATGCGGTGACGCAGGCGCAGGCGCGTTTCTGGGAGGCCGTGCGCGCGTATGCCGCGCCGCGCTATCCCATCGAGCCGGTGGTGGCGGTGGACAAGCTGACCGCGGCCTTCCGGGCGGCCGCCGCGCTGCCGGGCGCGGCCATCGCGCCCATGCCGGACAACACCGTGGTGCGCGTTCAGGTGAGCGCGCTCACCCCGGACATCGACGAGCACCGCTGCGCGGGCGGCTTCTTTGCGGAGTACGCCGCCGAAACGCTGGACAGCCTGATTCCGGTGGTGAAGCGCAAGTACCAGACGCTCGGCTATCTGGGGCTGGAGCCGGAGGCGCTGCGGCGCTTCGTGCGCGAAAACGCCCTGTGGGGCGTGGACCGCATCGCGCCCGTGGGGCACACCATGGACTTCGCCCTTACCTGGGACGGCTACGACCTCATCCGCACGCTCAGCCGCCGCATATCCGCCATCTGACGAAACGAGGTGCCTTTATGGCCAAACCGCTGCTTTCCTTTGTGATTCCCTGCTACCGCTCCGCGCACACCATCGGCGCGGTGGTGCGGGAGCTGAACGACACGCTCGCCGCCCGCGCGGACGAGTACGACCATGAGATCATCCTTGTCAACGACGGCAGCCCCGACGACACCGCCGACGCCATCCGCCAGCTGTGCGAGCGGGACCCCGCCATCGTGTTTGTGGACCTGTCGCGCAACTTCGGCCAGCACAGCGCGGTGATGGCGGGCTTTCATCAGGTGCGGGGCGATATCGTGATCTGTCTGGACGACGACGGACAGACCCCCGCCTGCGAATGCTTCAAGCTCATCGACAAGGTGGCCGAGGGGTACGACATCGTCTTTGCCCAGTACCCCAGACGCAGGCAAAGCGCGCTTCGCAACCTGGGCAGCCGCTTCAACGCCGCCTGCAACCACTACTTCTTCGGCCAGCCCAAGGAGCTGACCGTCAACAGCTACTACGCCTGCCGCCGCTTCGTGGTGGATACCGCGCTCCAGTATCCCAACCCCTTCCCCTACGTAACGGGCCTTTTGTTCCAGAGCGTGAGCCGCTATGCCAACGTGCCCGTGGAGCACCGCGCCCGCGCGGAGGGCCGCAGCGGCTACAACCTCAAAAAGCTGGCGGCCCTGTGGCTCAACGGCGTGACGGCCTTTTCCATCAAACCCCTGCGCTTTGCCAGCTACGCCGGCTGGCTCACGGCGGCGGCGGGCGCGGTGTTCGCGCTGGCGACGGTGATTCGCAAGCTGGTGAATCCCGACATCCCCGCCGGCTGGGCCAGCACGATTTCCGTGCTGCTGCTGCTGGGCGGCATGATCATCGCGCTGATCGGCGTGGTAGGGGAGTACATCGGCCGCATCTATCTGAGCATCAACCGTTCGCCGCAGTTCGTGGTGCGCAGCGTGACGCGCGGGGCGGCGGAGGGAATCCATCAGCCAGAGGAAAGGGAGATGAACGCGGATGAGGACCACGCATGCGGTCTGGGAGCGTGAAAACCTGGGCGTGGACGCCTACGAGATCGCGCTGGACGCATCCGACACCCCGGACATGCTCCGTCAGGAGGAGGCGCGCATCATCGCGGCGGGCGCGGAATATATCGTGGCAAAAACCCCGGTGGACTGCCCCGCGCTGCTGTTTTCGATGCAGGCCCTGGGCTATACGTTTGTGGAGACGGTCTTTCATGTGATGATCCGGCGGGACGAGTACCACATGCCGGCTTCCATCGCCCGCTTCGACCGGGGTCTTCGCGTGGCGGAGCGCAGGGAGGAGGCCGACCGCGAGCGCATCTACGCGCTGATCCGCCGGGGCGTGTTCAAAAGCGACCGCGTGAGCATCGACCCCGCCTTCGGCCGCGCAAAGGGCGGCAACCGCTACGCCAACTGGCTGCGCAGCATGCTGGCGCGCGGCGGCTTTCTCTACGAGGTGCTCTCCGGCGACAAGCCCATCGGCTTTTTCGTCATCTGCCGCAAGGATGAAACCACGGTCGATCCCGTGCTCATGGGCATGTACGACGAGGAGGGCGACCGCGGCATGGGCGCGCTGCTTCACAAAAAGACGCTGGACACCTGCTTTACGCACGACTGCAAGCGCCTGACCTCCACCATCGTCAGCAACAACGCCAAGGTTCTGCGCGTCTACGTCAACGCCGGCGCGACCATCACCGACACGCTGTACACCTATGTCAAGCACGTGAAATGAGCGAAGCGTCTGGAGGAGGCCTTAGATGAGCACGTTGGTGGTCATGGCGAGCGTATTTGCGCTGGCGGGAGGCGGAGCGCTGCTGCTGCGCAGGCGGCTGGAGGAGGCCCTGCCTCTTTCGGTCGCGCTGATTGTGGGCGTGCAATATGCCTTTGGGCTCTTCGGATGGCTCAGCGCAGGCTTCTATGCCGCGCTGGCGCTCTGCGCGCTGTCCTTGGCGCTGCTGGCGGTGAGGCTGCTTCGCGGCGGCATGGGAGACCTGCGCCGCTTCCTGCTCACGCCGGGCGCTGTGGTGATGCTCGCGGCGTTTGTGTGGGCGCTGCTCTCCTTCCGCGCCCACATGCTCTACGAGCCGGACGAGTTTTCCCACTGGGGCACGGTCCTGCGCAACATGATGCATTTCGACGCCATTCCCGCGGGGGTGAAGGAGGCCAATATCACCTACACGGATTATCCCCCCGCTACAACGCTGTTCGCGTATTTCTGGACGCGGCTTTCCGGCGGCTTCAACGAGGGCGATCCGCAGCGCGCCATGAACGTCATGATCCTTGCCTTCCTGCTGCCCGCCATGCGCGCCCAGCGCTGGAAGCGCTGGGGAAGCGCGCTGTGCATGGCCTGCGCGCTGTTTGTGCTCCCCACGCTGTTTAACAGCGGCGCATATTATACCATCTACGCGGACGTGGTGCTGGGATGCGTGTTTTTCCACGCCCTGTATGCGTGGTTCTTTACGCCGCGCGACCAGGGCGGGGTGCTGCTGACGGGCGGTTCGCTCTTCCTGCTTCCGCTCATCAAGGAGGCAGGATGGGGCCTGTGCCTGATCGCGCTGGCCATCATGGCGGTGGATCTCATCGGCGAGCGGAACAGGTCCGGTCTGCGGCGTGTGCGGGCCTTCGGAGCCCTGGCCGCGGCGGCGATGGCGGGCGGGCTGTCCTGGAAAGCCTTTCTGGCCGTGCATCAGACCCGGAGGGTCTGGACCCTGTCGGCCGGCTTTACGGAGATTCTGGATGTGCTGCTGGGCCGGGCACCGTCGCACCGCATGCGCACGGTGGAGAACTTTTTCTTCAGCCTGACGGATGCGGGGCTCTTCGGGCAGGGCGGGGTCATCCAGCTGAGCCTGCTGCTATGGCTGCTGCTTCTGGGCGCGCTGGCCGCCCTGGCGCTGGGCCGGGCCGACGCGGCTTTGAGGAGGCGCTGGCGGCGGATGGCGCTGTGGCTGCTGGCCGGCCTTGGCGCTTATCTGCTGTCGCTGCTCTATACCTTCCTGTTTCTGTTCAGAAACTACGAGGGCGAGAGCCTGTTCTCCTTCGCAAGGTATCTTTCCAGCTACATGATTCCGCTTGCCGGTTTGAGCCTGGCGATGGCGTCGGAAGCGCTGGGACCGGTCCTGCGCAGGAACGGACAGAGCGTGGAGCTGCTGGCGCTGACGCTGATGCTGCTCGCGGCGAACCCGGAAACATTGCTGGAGCGGGCGGTGATCACCCGCGAGTGGGACGAGGCGGTCTACGAAAGCCGCATGAGCACCGCCGCCCCGCCTGAAATGGCACAGATGCTCGATGCACAGACGGACCTTGTGTATTTTGTATCGCAGAACGATCAGGGCCACCGCTATTTCCTCCGGGCGTTCGAATGGGTTCCGCTGCGCTTTCAGGCGCGCGGAGAAGGCTGGTGGCTGATGCCCAGCAAGCAGGCCGTGGAGCAGACGGGAGACTGGTATGCCCAGACGTTCTCCACCATAAAGACCCCGCAGGAATGGGCGGATGAACTGATGGAAGGCGGCTATACCCATGTCTATCTGGACCAGGTCGATCAGGCGTTTGCGGCGGCGTACGCCGGGCTTTTCCAAAGCCCTGGGGAAATCGCGGCAGACAGGTTGTTTGATGTGACTGTCAAGGATGGCGGGGTAACGCTGGTCCGGGCGGACGGGCAATAGAGCTGTCTTGCCGGCGAGGGTGTTTTGGCGGGCGCCGGTT
>USFL01000197.1 GCA_900553905.1 uncultured Eubacteriales bacterium
GCTCCCAGAGAGGTTCTCTCCTCCTTCCCTGTCCAATATGTTTGACAAACCTACACTCTTTCCGGTACAACAAAAAAGCCCGCGCTTGCCAGCCGATGGGGCGCGTGCTATACTGTGTATTCAAATGGAAAAAGGGGGGCTGTCCATGCGCCGTGACGCGCGCACCTTCGGTACTTTGTTTCTGTCCACCTTCAAGCTCAGCGCCTTTACCTTCGGAGGCGGCTATGTCATCATTCCTTTGATGCGCAAGCAGTTCGTGGACCGGCTGGGGTGGCTGGAGGAGCAGGAGATGCTCGATCTGACGGCCATCGCCCAGTCGTCTCCGGGGCCCATCGCGGTCAACGCCGCCATTTTGCTGGGCTACCGGGTAGCGGGCGTACCAGGGGCGCTGGTGACCATGCTTGGCACGGTCATCCCGCCGCTGGTGATTCTATCGGTGATATCGCTCTTCTACGATGCGTTCCGCTCCAACCTGATCGTCAGCCGGGTCATGAAGGGCATGCAGGCGGGCGTAGCGGCGGTGATCTTCGACGTGGTGCTGACCATGGCCGGGCAGATCATCGGCCGCAAGCGGGCTGTGCCCATCGTGACGCTGGCAGGCGCGTTCATCGCCTCGTGGTTCTTCGATGTGCACATCCTTTTGATTCTGCTGGCCTGCGCGCTCATCGGCCTGGCCCAGTGGCGCGCGGATACGAAGAAGGGGGCGGCTGCATGATCTACTGGCAGCTGTTGTGGAGCTTTTTCCAGATCGGCCTGTTCAGCATCGGCGGGGGTTATGCCGCCATGCCGCTGATTCAGCATCAGGTGGTCGAGGTGCATCCTTGGCTGACGCTGACGGAATTCACCGACATCGTCACCCTGTCGCAGATGACACCCGGCCCCATCGCCATCAACTCCGCCACGTTCGTGGGCATGCGCATCGCGGGCGTCAGCGGCGCGCTGGTGGCCACGGCGGGCTGCGTGCTACCTTCCTGCGCGATTTCGCTGCTGCTGGCATGGGTGTATTACCGCTATCGCAGCCTGTCGGCCATTCAAGGCGTCCTGGGCGGTGTGCGCCCCGCCGTGGTCGCGATGATCGCGTCGGCGGGACTTAGCATCCTGCTGCTGGCGCTGTTTGGCAGCGAGGCGGTCAACCTCTCGCTGCTGGACCTGCGTGCGCTGGGCCTCTTTTTGCTGGCGCTGGCGGCGCTTCGCACCTTCAAGCCCGACCCCATCTGGGTGATGGCGGGCGCGGGCGTCCTGGGCGGCATTTTGTACTCCCTGTGAAGCGTCAGCGGAACATGCGTTCCAGCTCCTCGTATTTTTCGTGGGTGATAAGCGCGTCGTGCTTGGTGTTTTCCAGACGGACCACATAGGTCCAGCGCCCGTAGGGCGTGATGTCCTTGATGTGGTTGAGGTTGATGATATAGGATTTATGGCAGCGGAAAAACGCGTCGCTGTGCAGGCGCTCCTCCATCTCGGCCAGAGAATCGCCGGTGACGTAGCGTCCCCCGTCCGCCGTGTAAAGCACGGTGGCCCGGTCCTCGCGCTGCACCAGCAGGATATCCTGAAGGTCGATGAAGCTGACGCCCTCGCGGTGCCGCAGCATCAGCCTGCCTTCTGCCGCGCGCGGTACGGCGGGAACCGGCGCGCCCACGGGCCGGGCATCGCGGCGCAGCAGACGGTCGCGCGCCCGCTCCAGCGTCTGAATCACGCGGTCCACCTTGAAGGGCTTCACCAGGTAGTCAAAGGCGTACACCTCAAAAGCATCGCCCATATAGGTATCATGCGCCGTAGCGAAAATGATGACGATGGAGGGGTCCATGTCCTGTATGGCGCGGGCGCATTCCACGCCGCTCATGTTTGGCATTTCCACATCCAGAAACACCACGTTGGGCTTGAGCTGTTCGGTCAGCTCCAACGTGGTTTTTCCGTCTCCGGCTTCGGCCACCAGCGTAAAGCCCTCTACCTTTGAGACAATTTTTCGCATCACGGTGCGCATGCCGGCGTCGTCGTCGGCAATCAACACGCGCAGCAGTTCCTGATCGCTCATTGTTGCTTCTCCGTTTCTTCTAAAAAAGGGGCGGCGTTACCGCCAGCCCCATTTTCGTTCGTTCGGGCGCTTTAAGATTTCGCTCATTATCACGCCCTGAACCAGCGCCTGCGCATCCAGCTGGGGCACGAGCCCCTCGTCCAGCGCGTATGCGTCCTCCATGGGCGCGGCGACGTGACGGTGCGCCTGCGAATGCCTTTCCCGCGGTTCGTCCCTGCGCGCGGCGATGCGCCGGTCATGCCCCAGCGCAGGGTCGCAGGTATCCCGCCCTTCGGTGGAGGCGCTTCCCAGGCTGCCCGCATACGCCGCGGCCGTCCTGCGGTCATGCCCCAGCGTGGGGTCGCAGGTGTCTTTGCCCTCCGTAGAGGCGCTTCCCAGGCTGCCCGTCTGGGCCGGACGCGGCTCCAGCGGGGGTATCATGAAGTTTGGCTGGGCGGCCGGCGCGGGCGCGGGCGGCGGCTCCGCGGGAGCGGCGGACGGCTTTTTCGCCGGTCCGCTCGTCCATGTGGTCACCCGCTTCTTGCCGGCCTGCCCCGCCTTTTTCTTCGAGTTCAAAGCCTTGCTGAACGCCGACACAATCCAGAACACGATGATCAGCGCCAGGATGCTGTCCATCCAAACACCTCCCACGGCGCGTCAAGCGCCGGCGTTACTTCTTGCCTTCCGGAGCCGCAGGGGGCGCGCTCACCTTGGCGATGCTCTCGCGCATGGTGGTATCGGCCTCCACGTTCTTCATCTGATAGTAGTCCATCACGCCCAGCTTGCCCTCGCGCAGCGCGGCGGCCATGGCCTTGGGCACCTCGGCCTCGGCCTCGACCACGCGGGCGCGCATCTCCTGCACGGAGGCCTTCATTTCCTGCTCGCGCGCCACGGCCATGGCGCGGCGCTCCTCGGCCTTGGCCTGGGCGATGCGGCGGTCGGCCTCGGCCTGGTCGATCTGCAGCTGCGCGCCCACGTTGCGGCCCACGTCCACGTCGGCGATGTCGATGGAGAGGATCTCAAAGGACGTGCCCGCGTCCAGACCCTTGGCCAGCACCGTGCGGCTGATGAGGTCGGGGTTTTCCAGCACTTCCTTGTGCGTGGGCGAAGAGCCGACCGTGGTGACGATGCCCTCGCCGACGCGGGCGATGATCGTCTCTTCGCCGGCGCCGCCGACCAGGCGGGCGATGTTGGCGCGCACGGTCACGCGGGCCTTGGCGCGCAGCTCGATGCCGTCCTTGGCGATGGCGGCCACCACCGGCGTTTCAATCACCTTGGGGTTCACGCTCATCTGCACGGCCTGCAGCACGTCGCGCCCCGCCAGGTCGATGGCGCGGCTGGAAACGAATTCCAGCGGAATCTGCGCGGCCTGCGCGGCGATCAGCGCGTTGATCACACGGTCCACATTGCCGCCGGCCAACAGCAGCGTTTCCATTTCGGACATGGAAACGTCCAGTCCGGCCTTGGTCGCCTGAATATACGGCCTCACAATGCGCGCGGGGGAAATGTGGCGCAGCCGCATGCCGATCAAGGTGGAAATGCGCACATGCGCGCCAGAGGCGATGGCCGTAATCCACAGGCCGAGCGGCACAAACGTCAAAAACACTGCGAGGAAAATGATGATCAAAACTGCGATGACCAGAACCAGAATGATTCCATCGGGCATAGTATCCTCTCCTTATCCATTATTGTTCCAACCGCCGCCCCTGCGCGGCGGGGAAAAGCAAAATTCCCGGCGCGCTACGCTTCCGCCTTCACAACCACAATCCGGTTGCCTTCCACGCGCGAAACGCGCACGCGCTCGCCTTCGGGGATGAATTCCCCATCCGAAACCACATTGAGCTTCACGCCGTCAAACTCCGCCATGCCGGCGGGCCGCAGCACCGTGACCGCCACGCCCTTTTTATCTACAAAATAGGCCAAATCGTCCGCCTCCGCGCGTTCGATGCTCACGTCTTTGAGCACCAGTTTGGATTTGGACAGCCGCCCCTTGGAGGCGGAATGGATGGACACCGAAAGCACGATGCACAAAAGCGCCAGAATGATCACCACCATGATCAACGCCTGCAAGGGCGTGGGGCGCGCCGCGATGATGCCGCCGATGAGCAGCACACAGCCGGAAATGCCGAACGCGCCAAAACCCGGCACATACAT
>USFL01000198.1 GCA_900553905.1 uncultured Eubacteriales bacterium
GGTCGCGCGGCTCGATGGGCGTCTGCGCGATCAGCTCCTGCGGAAGCTCGTAATCAAAATCGCTGGTTTTCATATCTTCAGCTGTTCCCCCTCGTCGGGCGGCGTCTGTGGCTTGCGGCCCAGGTGTTCATAAGCGACGGGCATGACCACGCGCCCCCTGGGCGTGCGCGTAAGGAAACCCAGCTGCATCAGGTAAGGCTCGTAGACGTCCTCAATGGTGGAGGCATCCTCCCCCGTCATGGCGCTCAGGGTTTCCAGCCCTACCGGCCCGCCCGCGAATTTGTCGATCATGGTTTCCAGCATGGCGCGGTCCAGCTTTTCCAGCCCCAGCTCATCCACGTCCAATAGGTCCATGCCCTGCCGCGCCACCTCCAGCGTAATCACGCCTCCCGCCCGAATCTGCGCAAAGTCGCGCACGCGCCGGAGCATACGGTTGGCAATGCGGGGTGTTCCCCGGCTCCGGCGGGCGATTTCCAGAATGCCCGCATCGTCCGCACGCACGTTCAGAATGCCCGCGCTGCGCCGCACGATGGCCGCGAGCTCCTGGGGAGAATACATCTCCAGCCGGAACAGAATACCGAAGCGGTCGCGCAGGGGCGCGCTCAAAAGCCCAGCCCGCGTGGTGGCGCCCACCAGTGTGAAGCGCGGCAGGTCCAGGCGGATGCTGCGCGCCGTGGGTCCCTTGCCGATCATGATATCCAGCGCATAGTCCTCCATGGCGGGATAGAGGACCTCTTCCACGGAGCGGCTCAAGCGGTGGATCTCGTCGATGAAGAGCACGTCGCCGTCGCTCAGGTTGGTCAGAATGCTGGCCAAGTCGCCTGCCTTTTCAATGGCGGGACCGCTGGTGATGCGGATGTTCTGCCCCATCTCGGCGGCGATGATGCCCGCCAGCGTGGTCTTGCCCAAGCCCGGCGGCCCGTAGAGCAAAAGGTGGTCAAGAGGCTCATGACGCTTGAGCGCCGCCTCGATGGAGATATGCAGATTCCGCTTTACGCTCTCCTGACCGATGTATTCCCGCAGGGTTTTGGGGCGCAGGCTCTGCTCCTGCTCGTCCTCGCCCTGCCGGAAGCCCGTGGATACGATGCGGTCGTCCATGCCCTATCCTCTCTTCCGAATCACATGTTTTGCGCCATATGGCGCAGGGCCAGCTTGATCAGCTCATCCGGCGTTTCCGCCTGCCCCTTGACGCCCTTGAGCGCTGCGGCCGCCTCCTGCGGCGTGTATCCCAGCGACTTGAGCGCCAGCAGCGCCTCGCCCAACGCATCCTGGGCGGGCGCGTCGGGTTCGATGGCAAAGGCCGCATCGTCCAGCCCTTCCGCGCCGGAAAGCGCGTCCTGCGCCAGCTTGTCCTTGAGTTCCAGGCTGATGCGCTGCGCCGTTTTTTTGCCGATGCCCGGCGCCCGGGACAGCGCCGCCGCGTCTCCGGTGAGGATGGCCAGGCGAAGATCCGCCAGCGGCATGCTGCCCAGCACGCCCAGCGCGCTCTTTGGACCGATGCCGCTGACGGAGGTCAGGCGCTTGAACATGTCGCGCTCCTCCTTCTGGCAAAAGCCGAAAAGCTCCATGGCCTCCTCACGCACATTCATAAAGGTATACAACGCGCATTCCTGTCCGGCGGCCGGCAGGGCGGCCAGCGTGTTCATGCTGCACATCACGCGCAGGCCCAGACCCCCGGCCGTCATCACAACGGCCTCGCCCTCGCTTTTTTCCATCAGGGTGCCCTTTACCATTGCGATCATGTCAGCGCCTCACTTCATTTTAAACTGCTCGCGCGCGGGACCCGTGGCGGCATGGGTCAGCGCGATGGCGATGGCGTCCGCCGCGTCGTCCGGACGGGCGATCTCCTGCATGTGCAAAAGCAGCTTTACCATCTGCTGCACCTGCTGCTTTTCGGCCTTGCCGTAGCCCACGATGGCCTGCTTCACCTGCATGGGCGTATATTCATACAGGCGGTCGGTGTACTCGGCGCACGCGGCCAGGCTCACGCCCCTCGCCGCGCCCACGGTGAGCGCCGTGGTCACGTTGCGCGCAAAGAACAATTCCTCAAAGGCGATCTCCTCCGGCCGGTACTGCCTGAGCAGCGCGCGCATATCCCGGCCAATCTGGCACAGGCGGTCGGGAAAGGACTGCTGCGGCGTGGTCAGAATACAGCCGTAGTCCACCAGGCGCTGCGCGCCCCGCTCCGCTTCGATCACGCCCCAACCAAGCGTGGCCAGGCCGGGGTCCACCCCCAAAACGATCATGTGCCACGCCTCCTTGTCCCTGCTATGATACAGGTTTTGTGTACGGTTGTCAAACGTATGTTCGATGCCGGTTCTGCATCACAAAGGGGGCGCCGCCCTCTGGCAGCCGCCCCCCTGAAACCCCGCCGGCGCAAGCGCCGTCAGAGCGTGCGCATGTAGTTGGCGTAGTGCGCAAACACGATGCCCGGCTCCTCCAGCGTGGTATCCCAACGCTTGACCCATTCCAAGGAATAGAAGCCGTCGTAGCCGCCGTCCTTGAGCACGCCCACGATCTCCTCCAGAGGCACGTCGCCAAAGCCGGGCAGGGCATAACGGTAGCCGTCCGCCGTGGCGGTGCTGTCCTTGAAATGGGTGTGGCACAGCCAGGGACGCAGGTTCTGGTACGTGGTTTCGGGCTTTTCATGCATGAAGCGGTAGGGGTGATGCACGTCCCACAGCACGCCCACGCCCTCGCAGCTGATGGTGCTCATCAGCCGGGCCAGCTTCTCGCTGTCGCTCCATACGCCGTTGGTTTCAATCAGCATCTTCACGCCGTGCTCCAGCGCGTAATGCCCCATCTCCACCGCGCGGTGCTGCACGTAGCCCTCGTCCACCGTACCGGCAGGCTGGGGCACGGGCGCGGTCGCCATCACGCGCACATAGGGTACGCCCAGCTTCTGCGCCAGGTGGATGTAGGCGCGGATTTCCTCGGTGGTGGTCTGCTCCGTTTCGCGCAGATGAATGCAGCAATCGCTGTCCAGGCAGGGAATGGTCAGGTTCAGCCGGGCGAGCTCGGCCTTGGTCTTCTCCAGGTTTTCATCGGAAAAGGCCGGGATGCTCGGAACCGAAATGTCGTTTCCGACGCCGCGTACCTCCACGCCGCCGTAGCCCAGATCGCAGGCGGTCGCCAAAATCTCCCGCCAGCTCCAGCGCGGACAGCCCAGGGTGGAAAAGCTGATCTTCATGGCCGTCACTCCTTAAACTTGCATATCGGTTGGTGTTTATGATATCATTGCTTCATCCATTGGTCAAGCCCTCCGCGGGCTGGGACCCGGGCATTTTTGCTTTGAAAACGACGGAAAGGGGGCTTGGCATGAGCCGGCGCAGGCGTTCGAAACGGGGGGTTTCGCTGGGAACCGTCGTAATGCTTCTGTTGACGATTGTGGTGCTGGGGGGATTCTGCGTGCTGCTGCCCCGGCTGACGGGCGTGACGGACGTGCGCACCAACGCGGCCGAGCTGGCGGTAGCCATCGACCAGTCTCTATCGCAGATCGCCGCCTCCGGCGTATCGCTGGTAGGCCCCACGCCGCAGGCCTCCGTCCTTCCCCCATCCAGTCTGGCCACCGCCACGCCCACGGCCGCGGCGCCGACCACGCCGCCGGAGCAGCGCTTTACGCTGTGCGCGGCCGGGAGCATCCAGATCAATTCCAACGTGCAAAAGGCCCTCACGGATGACGGCACGTACCGCTTCGACATTCTCTTTGGCGACCTGGAGGGCGATCTGACCGCCGATTTGAGCATCGCCACGCTGGAGAACAACGTGATCGGCAGCGCAAAGCTAAGCGATTCCAACATTCCTGCCGACGTGCTGGTTCCCCTGCGCGAAACCGGCGTCAACGCCCTGTGTCTGGGATACTACGGCGCGCTCAACGGCGGCGTCGCCGGCCTGGTGGAAACGCAGCAGGCCGTTTCCACCGCCGGAATGACGCCCTACGGCGTATACGCCTCCCAGCAGGAGCGCGACAGCCTTACGCTGATGGATGTGAACGGAATTTCCGTGGCGCTGCTCAGCTATCAGAACGAGCTCACGTCCTCCGGAAAGCGCCAGACCAGCGACGAGGAGCAGGCGTTTGTCATCGCCAGCCAGCAGCTGCCCGTGATCTCAGACGATATTTCCAAGGTCCGTCAGGCGGGCGCAAAGGTGGTCGTGGTGTCGCT